>JBOHWJ010000001.1:0-3458 GCA_050736495.1 Binataceae bacterium (SeqCode)
GTGGTGGTTGCGGTCGGCGGCGAAGACGCGATCGCGATTCGCACCATGATGTACCTTGCGCTGTCGTACGATCATCGCGCGGTCGACGGCGTTCTCGGCAACAGTTTTCTCTATCGCGCCGCGCGCATCCTGGAAGAAGCGGATTTCGAGCTTTAGATCGAATCTGACCCAGCCCGCGGCCGGCCCGTTGTCCCGGTTGTGCGCGCCACATGCGTCCGCGCTCGGCGGCGCGAATCCGCGCGGCCGCCTTTTGAGTGACGCTCACGTTTTAGCGCGCGCCGGCCGAATCCAAGCGCGCGCCGGGTGGTGATGGGTTGAGGCGTCGCGCCGGCTCAACTAACGTCAGAATTGGGCGGCCGGGCGTGCGTTGAGTTGGCTGAAGAGACGGACCCGGATGAGGACGCGATGGCGTGGATGCAATCGAACGACGACCTTGGCTTCAAGGTCCAACTCGAACAACGGCCCGAGCGTATCGTTTCGCTCGTACCAAGCTGGACTGAGACGCTCTTTGCCTTCGGTCTCGACCGCGAACTGGTCGGCGTTACGCGTTTTTGCATAGAGCCGGCGGACCGGGTCGCGCGGCTGCCGAAACTGGGCGGCACCAAGAATCCCAACATCAAGAGGATAGTCGAACTCAAGCCCGACCTCGTTATCGCCAACGCCGAGGAAAACCGCCGCGAAGACATCGAACGTATCCGTGCGCAGGAAATCCAAGTCTTCACCACCTATCCGCGTACGATCGCGCAAGCAGTCGAATCGCTTTTGAAGCTCGGCCGCGTGCTCGGACGCGAAACCGAGGCCAACGCGATGGCGCGCGAGGTGGTGCGCTCCGTCAGCGAAATCGAAACCGCGCTCGGCGTATGGAGCAAGCTGCGCTTTCGCGTCTTCTGTCCGATTTGGAAAAACCCCTGGATGGCGTTCAACGCCGATACCTACGCGCATGACGTGCTGCGGATGCTGGGCTTCAACAATATCTACGCGTCGGCGGGCGAGAGTTATCCGCGCACCACACTCGAAGAGGCGGTCGAATTGCGCCCCGATATCGTGTTGCTGCCGGATGAGCCTTACGAATTCGGCGCCAAGGACGTCGACGAACTGAAGCCGCTGCTGCCGTCAGCGCTGAGCCGCCGTGTCGTCCTCATCGGCGGACGCGACCTGCATTGGTATGGCGTCCACATGGTGAATGGATTGCACACGCTCAATGCGCTGCTCGGGCGCGTGCGCGCCGCCGTGATTTGACTGTCGGCTGGTCTGCGGCGGTCCTTGCCGCGCGCGCGGCACGTTTGCGCGCTGCCTGTAAACAATCTAAAGAAAGTACATTCGCGGCCGCAGGCGGTCCCCGCGTCGCGGTAGCGCCCGCGGCTCATCGGAATCGGTGACTGCCGGCAGGTCCGCCACGAGTCTCGTTGCTGGAATTTACCGCCAGAGTATGCCGATTGACTGTTCAAGGAGAAAAGACCTATGGCCGCGTCCGGTCCGCTTAGCGGAGTAAAGATTCTCGATCTGACCAAGCTTGCCCCCGGTCCTCATTGCACGATGATCCTCGGCGACCTCGGCGCCGATATCATCAAGGTTGAAGAGCCTGGGCCGCCGACCGGCCGCCGCGCGGAACAGGCGGGGGCGGCCGGGGAAGTGCGGATGCCGCCGGGCTTTCGCGCCAGCCCGACCAACGCACTCGGCCGTAACAAGCGCTCGATCGGGCTCAACCTGAAAAGCGGTCCCGGCAAGGAAATCTTTCTGAGGCTTGCGCAACGCGTCGATGTCGTGGTTGAGGAATTTCGTCCCGGCGTGGCCAAGCGCCTTGGTATCGGCTACGACGTGCTCTCGGTGCGCAATCCGCGGTTGATCTATTGTGCCGTCACTGGCTTCGGTCAAAACGGCCCGTATCGCGACCTGGTCGGCCACGACCTCAATTACATCGCGACCGCCGGCGCGCTCTCGATGATCGGGCGCAAGGATCAACTGCCGACCATCCCCTTGAACCTGCTCGCCGACTATGCGGGTGGCGGGATGCATGCGGCGATCGGTGTGCTCGCGGCGCTGTTCGCGCGTACCCATACCGGACGCGGCCAGTACGTCGACATTGCGATGCTCGACGGCACCATGCTGGTCATTGCGCAGGCCATCTCGACCTATTTCACTACCCGGAAACTACCCAAGCATGGCCAGACCCAAACCGACGGCGGCGCCCCCTGGTACAATCTTTACGAAACCAAGGATAACAAGATCATCACGATCGGATCGGTCGAGCCGTGGTTCTACGCCAACCTGTGCCGCGCGCTCGATTGCGAACAATATCTCCAGGACGAGCACAACAAGGAAAAGTGGGACGAGATCCACGAGTACTTCAAACAGGCCTTCAAGACCAAAACGCGCGACGAATGGTTCGATCATCTGACCAAGTCTGATATCTGTGTGGGCCGGATGCTCACGCTGGACGAGATCGAGCATGACCCGCAGATCAAGGCGCGCAACATGATCGTTGAGGTCGAGACGCCGTCGGGCGAGAAGGTCAAACAGGTCGGCATCTCGGTCAAGCTGTCCGATACGCCCGGCTCGATTCGTTCGCTTACGCCGAAGTTGGGTCAGCATACCGAAGATGTACTCACCGACCTCGGCTACGGTAAGGACGACATCGAACGCTGGCGTGCCGAAGGCGCAATCCGGTGAGATGGCGAGACGGCGCGGAAGCGAGGAGCGTATCCGATGACATGGTACGTGGGAGATGCTGCCTGCGGTGCCGCTAGGCGCGAATATTGATCAGTGTAGACGAGCGGAGGATGCGCGATGGCTGAGCAACCGCTGGTATTCATGAAAGGCCCGCTGGACCCGCTGATCATCGAACGGGCCGAAGGATGCTGGCTGTACACGCGCGACGGTCACAAAATCCTCGACGCCGGCGCCGGCGCGGTGGTGGTCAACGTTGGCCAGGGCCGCGAGGAAATCGCGCAGCTTGCACATGACGAAGTCGCCCGCCTGAATTATATCGTACCGGTATGGTCGTCGCCGGAGCGCCAGCGTCTGTGTGATCGGCTCGCGCGCTGGACGCCGCCGGGCGTCAACCGTTTCTTTTTCACCAGTGGCGGTTCGGAGGCGGTCGAAGCGGCGATCAAGTTCGCCATCATGTATCAAAAGATGCGCGGCCGTCCGGGCAAACGCAAGATCATTTCGCGCTGGTTCTCCTATCACGGCAATACCATCGCGTCGCTCTCGGTCGGCGGTAACATGACCCGTCGCGCCGACTTCGAGCACGTGCTGATCGACTGGCCGCATATCCCGCCCTCGTATTGCTACCGCTGCCCGTGGGGCAAGACCTATCCCGGCTGCGATATCGATTGCGCGGCGGCGCTGGAGGAAGCGATTCGTATCAACGGCGCCGACTCCATCGCGGCCTTCCTCGCCGAGCCGATGATGGGCGCGACCGGCGGCGCGGTGTCGCCGGTCAAGGAATATTGGCC
>JBOHWJ010000002.1:0-6263 GCA_050736495.1 Binataceae bacterium (SeqCode)
CGTCATCACTGCGGCGGTCCTGAAAATGCGGCAGCACTTCTTCGGCCAGCAGCCGCATCGACTTGAGCCACGGCTGAGGGTCGTCGGCATAGTCGAAGGTGAACAGCAGCAGCGTGCCGAAACCGCCGAGTTCCTCGTACATCTCGCCGAGTTTGCGCACGACTGTTTTGACCGAGCCGACCAGCCATCCATTGTCGACGAGATATTCCGGCGTGACGTCGGCATCGGCGACGCGTTCGTCATGTTTGAGATACTTTGTGAACTGGAAGTCGGCGAAGAGTGGCAGCAGGTATTCACTCATCATGCGGCCCATTGCCCCGCGAACGCATCCTGTGTAGGCCTCGTCGTCCGTGTCGGCGACGAAGACTTCGCGCACGATGCGCCATTCGCGACGGTCGGGCGTGCGCCCGGTGCGCTTCGCTCCTTCGACCACCGCGTCCCAATGCGAAGCGATATAACCAGTGCTCAAATTGAGGCTCAGCGGGATGAAGCCACGTTCGCCGCAGAGCTTGAGCGTTTCCGAACCGGGGCTGAAACCGGCGATACCGATCGGCGGATGCGGCTTCTGCAACGGCTTGAGGTGATGGCGTAGCGTGCGCAGCATCGGATTCGGCACGTTGACCTTCCAGTATTTGCCATCGTATTCGAGGCCACCGTCACTCGCCCAGATCTTCAGCATGATATCGAGCGACTCGCGCGTCATGTCGCGATTCTCGCCCTTGTTGCCGTCGACGCAGAACAACTGCCAGTCGCTCGGCAGACCGCTTGCGCCGATCCCAAGCATGTAGCGGCCTTGCGCCAGATGGTCCATGAAGGCGACCCGGCAGGCGAGTTCAGCCGGGTGATGATACGGCAGCAGATGAGCGCCGGGCGCGAGCTTGATTTGGCTGGTCTGCATGAGCGCCTGCGCAATTAGGATGTCGGGTGCTGGATTAGGCTCCCATGGCGAGGTGAAGTGCTCGCCGATCCACGCCTCCGAATAGCCAAGGCGGTCGGCCGTGCGCAGGACTTCAAGGTCCCATTCCTGCCCCGCCTTGAAGGCGCGCTCCGGCGGATGTGATGGCATCAGGAAAAGTCCGAGTTTCATTTGCTGCTCCTTTTCGCCGTTGCGCCAAGGCTCAAGCTTCGCGGCGCTCCGTTGGCTGTCCGAGTATGAACCTTAACGGCTGCTGCCGTTCAATGGTTGCCAACGTTTTTCCTCGGACGAGTTGGCGGCCGTTATTTCTTCGGACGGGCGCCGGGCCATGACGCGGTCGCGGCCAATCCTTCGAGCGCCAGGCCATAGCCAAGATTGTCGAGCATCAGGCGCTTTATCTGCTGCGTCAGCGCGACGCGCGCGTAACGCACCGTGAGCGGCGGCTTGGCAACGATCGTCCGCGCGATTTCCCATGCGCGCTCGAGCAAACGTTCGCTCGGCAGCACTTCGCTGACGACGCCGAGCGTGAGCGCCTCCTTGGCCGATAGCTTTTGTCCGGTCAGCAGGAAGTAACGGCCGCGATTAGGCCCGAGCACCAGCGGCCAAACGATATGCACGCCGTCGCCAGGCACCACGCCGTTGGGAAAATGCGGCGCGTCCTGGAACTCCGCATTCTCGGAGGCCAGCACGATGTCGCATAACACGGCCAACTCCGCATGGATCAGCGCCGGGCCGTTGACCGCCGCGATCATCGGCACTTCGATATTGAGGTGGTTCATCAGCAGATACTTGGCGTCGTTGTAGATGTGGTCCCACGAGGTCGGCTTGACGCCCCATTGCTGTGGACCGCCGTCACCCTGCGGAACCTTGACGCCGCGCCCCCCGCCGGCATCGACTTCGGCGCAGAAGGCATTGCCGGTTCCGGTAATGATCACGCAGCGATTGTCGCGGTCGCGCGCGATCTCCTCGAATGCGTATGACAGTTGTTCATGCGGCGCAGTGCCCCACTTGAGTTCGGCGTCGTTAGTATGAAGCGTCATTTGCAAGATACCGTCGCGCCGCTCCATTTTGATGCACGAGTATTTGTGCGCGTAATCATCGAAATTGATCATCGCCATTGGGTGGTTCTCCTCTCAAGCTAGAGCCGGGTTCATTGCCGGAAGTCTACTAAACCTTGCGCCGAAACCGTTAACCTCGGCACTTGCCGCCGTCATCGGATCGAACGACACTAGGGCGGTTCCCGACAAGGGTGCGGCGCGAAACCGCGACGCGTGGCCGTGCCGCCGCCCGGTTCGCTGGAACCTCCTTGGGAAGGAAGGTTAGACGATGAACACGCAACGGCGCGAGCGGATTATTGACGAAGTCGAAGCTGCCAATTGGATCGAAAGCGGCATGACCATCGCTATCGGGCAGCCGGCGCCGATGGCTACGGTGCGACAGATAATCCGGCGCGGGCTCAAAAATCTCACCATAGTCGACGCCGGCTTTTCGCTCGACATGCTGGTCGCCGCCGGATGCGCGCGCAAGGTCGTGGCCTATTACATGGGTGGCGGTTTCGGCAGTCCGGTCACGCCGATGGTGCGGCGGGCGGCCGAGCGCGGCGAAATTGAAGTATGGGAATGCGAAGAGGGAGTTATATGCGCGGGATTGCAGGCCGCCGCGCAATTACTGCCGTTCGTGCCATGGCGCGGCGGCGTCGGCACTTCGCTCCCTGAAGTTAATCCCGACCTCAAGCTCTTCAAGGATCCGATTCGCGGCGAGACACTTCTAGCCGTGCCACCGGTCAAACCCGACGTGACGATCCTGCACGCCGCGGCCGCCGACGCCTACGGCAACGTGCAGCATCTCGGCGGCCCCGGATGGCTCGACCTTTTCATGTACCGGGCGGCCGACCGCGTCATCGTGCAGGTCGAGCAAATCGTCGCCAACGAGGAGATTCGCGCCGACCCGTGGAAGACGACGATTCCGGCGGCCGACGCGATCGTGTGCGCACCCTACGGCGCCCATCCATTTTATTCGCGCGGCCATTACGTGCAGGACAGCGAGTATTTGCGCGGCTACAACGACGCCGCCGGCAGCGCTGCGAGTGGCGATAACGTGGCGCTCACGGCGTGGCTCGAGCGCTATTGCCGCCATCCGGCGACCCATGCGGATTACCTGGAACAAATCGGCATCAAACGCCTGCTGTCGCTCTACGAGTATTGAGAGGCGCCGTGACTGAAAGCGCCAAAGCGGGCATCATGGCGAACCTCGGGTTCATCGCCTGGTTCGTCTACGAGACTCTGGCGCTATGTGGTTACTGGACCGCCGCCACCGTCGCCGGACTCGCGGTAATCATCGCGATTATCGTAGTCGAGCGCCGTATCAGCACCGTCAAAATACTGGATTGCACTTCGCTCGCCTTTTTCGTGATCGTCGGGATCGCGCTGGCGACCGCCGGCGCGAAGGCATTGGGTCACTATCACGTAATTCTGGCATGGGGCGTGTTCGCATTGGTTACGTGGGTGACGATTATCGCGGGCTTTCCTTTCACGCTTCAGTACGCACGCGAGCAGACGCCGCCGGAAGTCTGGCATCAACCGCAGTTCATTCGGACCAACCTGAATCTCACTCTGGTGTGGGCGCTGATCTTTACGGTCAACACGGCGCTTGCGGTGATGGCGCTTCACGGCAGGTTCGTGCTGATGCTCGCGCTCATCATTCCGGGTGCCAGCATGGTGCTCGGTTACGCGGTCAGCCGCATCTATCCGGAGCGTGCGCGGCGCCGTTACGGTCTGCCACCGGCACAGGGCGCGGCGTCCGGCTGACGGCGCGCGCGCATCGAATCGCCGGCAAGGAAACGGATGTGCCCAAAAATAGACGAGGTCGCTATGGCAACTGATTGTTCGACGATGGAACTGATGGCGGTGTTTCTGGCGCGCGATCTGAAAGACGGCGAATTATTGCGCGTCGGCGTGGCGACCCCGGTGGCGGAAGCCGCCGTCCGCCTGGCCCATCTGACGCACGGCCCCAACATGGAACTGGTCTTCCTCGGCGTGCGGATGAACGTCGCGCATCTCGAAACGATTCCAATGCCGGCCTTCGGATGGGACCGCCGCACCGTCAGATGGGCCGAATCTTACAGCGACACCGGCCATCGCTTCGACCGTATCAAGGATTGGGGCCGCAGCGTCTTCTTCATCGGTGGAATCCAGGTCGATCGGCACGGCAATACCAACCTGATCGGTATCGGATCCGACTACAGGCGGCTCAAGTTCCGCGGTCCGGGGTCGGTCGGCACGCCGACGCTCAGCACCCACGTCGGCCGCTATTACATCGTACTCAACAGCCATAGCCCGCGCGTGCTGGTCGAACGCTGCGACTATATCAGCGCGTACGGATGGGGTACGGGCGGCGCCGATGCGCGCACGCGGATGGGGATTCCCGGCGGTGGCCCAAAATACTGCATTACGCCGCTCGGCGTGATGGATTTCACCGAGGAGACCCGGCGGATGCGGCTGCGCTCGGTGCATCCGGGCGTCACGGTCGAGATGGTGAAAGAGCAGACCGGCTTTGAATTGGTGATTCCGGACAACGTGCCAACGACCGAGGCGCCCACCGACGAGGAGTTGCACGTTTTGCGCACCCGCGTCGACGCCGCCGGGCGTCTGCGCCGCTGATCGGAATGCCGCGCGTGTCTCGCGTCCGGATTCGCCGCGCGGATGCGCAATCTAGCGGGAAATGTGCGCGAAAACCGTGTGCCAGCGCGCGCGAAACCATGGCTTGCCGTTGCGCCGTCCAACCACCGCGCCCCATACGTGCATCCCATCCGGTTCGATATCGCATTCGAGATTGGTTACTTCGTCAACCGCAAATGTGCCGCCGGAGAAGTGGGAGCCGACGTCATATTCGTTGAAATGCAAATACGCTTGCATCGACGCATAGGTGCGCCCGTTGGTCGACACCAACTTCATCCGCCCCTGGGAGCTGGCGATTTTGCTGTTCGGTGCCACGCCGGTATCGCTGAAGGTCAGCTCGAACGGGCCGTTGCCAACGCGGCGGTAGCATAGACGGTAGGTCTTCGCGGCCCACGGACCGATACGCGCGCCGCCCGGCAGCCGTTGGATCGAATCGACACGACTCACGGTTCCCAACCAGCATCCGCGAAATACCGCCGGCAGTATCGGCTGCGCCGGATAGAACACTGACGGCGGAGGCGGCGGAGATGCCGCTCGCGGCGACGGAGTCGGTGCCGGCGTCGGCATCGGGGACGCAATCGAGGGAATGGTCTGCTCCTGGTTCGAGGGCGGCATCATTCGCGGCGTCGGCCGCGGCCCGTAATGGACCGGCGGCTGACCCTGCGTCCGCGGCGCGGGAATCTCAAATTGTTGCTGGGCGTGCGCGCGCGCGGCGCCGCCCACGAGGAGCGCGATCAGAAGCCCCCATAGGCGCAATGTTGAAATTTCGCTAAACGTTTTCATTCCCGATTTTTCAATGCTATTGGCTTCGAGAGTTCGATTCGAGCATCAACGATGCCGGCTTCGCCCGGCATTTCCCGGGAGAGTCGTTCGAGAGATCCGTTCGAAAAATCATTCTGGAGGACCATTTCGATGAAGCTTGCCAACAAAATTGCGTTGATCACGGGCGCCGGTTCGGGCATGGGCAAAGCCGCCTCGCTGCTGTTTGCGAGCGAGGGTGCGAAGGTGGCGGCAGTCGATATCAACGAAGAACAAGTCAAAGAAACCGCCGCCGAGATCGTCAACAAGGGCGGCACCGCGATCGCGGTCCGCGCGGACGTCTCCAAAAGCGACGACGTCAAAAAGATGGTCGACGACACCATCGCGCGATTGGGCGTTCCGACTGTGGTGTACAACAACGCCGGTATCGAAGGCGATTCGGCCTTTCTCGCGCAGCTCACCGAGGATCAGTTCGACCGCGTGATCGCGATCAATTTGCGCGGCGTATGGCTCGGAATGAAATACACGCTGCCACACATGATCAAGGCGGGCGGCGGCTCGATCATCAACCAAGCCTCGATCGCGGGCCTGGTCGCGGTGCGTGCGGCAACCGCGTACTGCGCCGCCAAGGCCGGCGTGATCGCGATGACGCGTGTGGCCGCGCTCGAGTACGGCCGTTACAACATTCGCGTGAACGCGATCTGCCCGGGCGCAATCGAAACGCCGATGGCGGAGCGCATCCGCAAGGGCCAACGGCCCAATCCCAAAGCGGTGCAGCGCATCTCGGTGCTCGGCCGCATGGCCGAGGCCAACGAGATCGCGAAGACGGCGCTGTTCCTGGCGAGTGACGACTCGTCATTCGCGACGGGCGCGCCGTTCATCATCGATGGTGGCTGGACGGTAAGCTGAGG
>JBOHWJ010000003.1:0-5302 GCA_050736495.1 Binataceae bacterium (SeqCode)
GAATCAGCAATTGTGGCCGTGCCATCAGCGCCCGTCCGATCAGCACGCGCTGGCGCTCGCCTTGCGAAAGCACCTGCCAGCGCCGATTTTGCAGATCGCCGGCTTCGACTTGGCGTAAAATCTTCAGCGCCTGTTTGCGTTCGTCCGCACGCAGGTCGCCCCACATTCCGATCATCGCGTGGCGTCCGCTGATGACGGTTTCCAGCGCGTTCTCATGGCCCGCCATCATCTGGCGGATACTCGAACTGCAAAGCCCGATACGCTTGCGCAGTTCGCGCCAATCGGAGCGCCCGTAGGTCTCGCCGAGCACTGAGATTTCGCCCTCGGTGAGCGGCAGGTAGCCGGTTAGCGCGCTCAGCAGCGAGGTCTTGCCGGAGCCGTTGGCGCCGAGAATCACCCAATGCTGGCCGCGCTCGACCAGCCAGTCGACGCAATTGAGAATAGGCGCGTCACGCTCGATTCGTAGCTGCGAAATGCGGATAACCGGCGGAAGTTGTTTCATCAATCGTAGCTCAACGGAAGCGCCCGCGGCGCACGCGCCCCGGTGGAGGTGGCAACGATGAGTGTGGCGTGGCCGCAAGCGGGGCGGCGCGCACCGTTCGGCCGCGAAGCGAAGGTCCGCCGCATGCGCCCGCGCTCCATACGGCGCGGCATTCAGGCTGCCATCCCATGCTTTACGAGGAACGCTTCCATCAGGCCGATACATTCCGTCGGCTGTTCGATCTGCAGGAAATGGGTGGAGTGCGGAATCGCCTCGTACTCCACCGGCATCTCTTCACTAATCGCCTTGCCGATTTTCGACGGCGTGTCGCCGACTTGCGGATCGGCACAAATCAGTTTTACCGCGACCGGCATATGCGCCAAGTTGGTCCACGCCGACGTGTCGCGGTTGCTGCGAAAGACGTGCGCCTCGTATTCGCGCGGGCATGCGAGGATCCAATCGCCAGCCTCGGGATCGCGCCGCAACGTCGCGCGCGCCATCAGCTCATGGGCGCCTGGCTGCCATAAGGTGAAGCGCCGCGCGAATTGCGCCGCGAGGCCGCTTACGTCGGCATAGCGCTCGGGCCGGCGGTCGGCGCGAGCGGCGATATTGTCCTCGTTGCCGCTCTGGACGTCTTGCAGCGGATGGCCGTCGCGCGGATAAAACGGCGGATCGAACAGAACCAGCGGGTCCCAGCGCAAGCCCATCCGCTGGGTATGCACGGCGGAGGTCACGGCAGAGAGCGAATGGAACACGCCGGCGATCCGTTTGGCACCGTACTCGGCGGCAATCACCCGCCAGATGCGCTCAAGGTCGCTGATAAAATGCTGCCAATCATGATGCGCGAAACTATGCAGCGGGTTCTGCCCGTGATTGCGGAAGTCGAACAGGATCAATTCGTAGCGCGCACGCAGCAAATCCCAGAATGGAAAGTAGCCGTCGATCGCGAGGCCATTGCCGTGGCTCAGCGCGAGCCGCGGACCGGCCGGGTTGCCATGCTGACGGATGCGGATTATCGCGCCGTCCTCCATGCGGACTTCGACCACTTTGAGCGGAGCCGGTAACTCGATACTCAAATCGCTCTCCCTTCAAGCAAGCTTGATACGGACCGCGCCGACTCGACCGCCGGGTGCGGATCCGCGCGCCCCGATGCTACCAGCAAAAAAGTGCCGCGCGCAAAAATCCGCGAAGCGGCGGCTTGTTCATCGATGCAGCCGCGCGATAGGCTTAATCCACACTGACCTGTGACACTAGCCTGTGAACGTGGCCGTGAAACCATTTTATATCTTCAACTCGCTGAGCCGCGGCGCCGAACAATTCCAGCCGGCGAATCCGCCCGCGGTTACTTACTATTCGTGCGGGCCGACGGTCTACCTGCCGCAGCATCTGGGCAACATGCGCGCCTACCTGTTCGTCGATACGCTCAAGTGCGCGCTCGCCTTCAACGGTTACACCGTCCGCCACGTGATGAATATCACGGACGTCGGCCATATGACCTCCGACGAGGATGCCGGCGAGGACAAAATCGAGAAAACCGCGCGCGCGGAGGGCAAAACGCCGCGGGAAGTCGCGAATTTCCACATTGATCAATTCAGGCGAGATTGCGCCGCGTTGAACATAGAATTGCCCGAACCGCCGCTGCTATGCCGCGCGACCGACCATGTCGGCGACATGATCGCGCTCATCGCGCGTATCATCAAAAATGGCTACGCGTATCAAAGGCCCTCGGGCGTTTACTTCGACGTAGAGAAATGGCGCGGGCCGAGCCGCATGGGGCGGCTTTCGCGCCAGAATCTCGACGAGCAGCACGCCGGGCAGCGCCTCGAACATTCGCCCGACAAGAAAAGCCCGCACGACTTCGCGCTGTGGGTGCTGAACCAACCCGGCCATCTGATGCAATGGGACAGTCCCTGGGGACGCGGCTATCCCGGATGGCATATCGAGTGTTCCGCGATGTCGATGAAGTATCTCGGTGAGACGCTCGATATCCATTCCGGCGGTCTGGACCATGTTCCGGTTCATCACGAGAATGAAATTGCGCAATCCGAAGCCGCGAGCGGCCATCCGTTCGTGCGCTACTTCGTGCACAACGCGTTTCTGGTCGGGATGGAGGGGGCGAAGATCAGCAAGAGCGCCGGGCGTTTTCCGGTGCTGGCGGATTTGACCAACGCGGGACTGGAGGCGTTGGCGTTTCGGGTCTTTTGCTTCGGCGCCAAATATCGATCGGAGCTTGCGTTCAGCCTGGAAGCCGTGGGTGCGGCCCAGCAGACGCTTAACTATCTGTCTGAATTCGCCCGAAACCTGAACGACGCTGGCGCCAATAGCCCCGAAGATGCCGCTTTTGCCTGCGATTATGAGGAACGCTTCCGTGAGGCTCTAAACAACGACTTGAATACCGCGCAGGCGTTGGCCGTAGCGATCGAGATGGTGGCGGAGGCTAACCGGCGCCACGACCAGCGCGTATGGAATACCCTCAAAAGATTTGACTCCGTGATGGGCTTGAAGTTGGAGGAGAGGTTCCGGGAAACAGCTTTCGCGCAATTTCCGCCGGAAGTAATGAAGTTGCACAATGAACGGGATGAAGCGCGGGCGGCGAAGGACTTCAAGCGCGCGGATGAACTTCGCGTGGCACTGGAGGCGCGTGGATACGAGATAAAGGATTCGCCTGTGGGGTCACGTATCATGCCACGGCGAAGATCTTGAGCGCGCCTGCGGAGAGCTCGAGCGTGCCTTGAATGATGCGCGCGCCCTTTCCTAGAATCGCGCAAACGACCGAAGGTTCGCGGGCTCCGGCCGAAACCGCCCCGCAACAAAGGTAAGCGATGGCGATCGAGCTAAAAAAATTCGACAGCCGCCTCCAAGGCAGCCATGAGGGTGCGGAAGTCCGCCACCTCGACCCCGCCAACACGCCCTACTACCTCCCGATTGGCGACGAAGCGGAAATCTTCTCCGCCGCCTACAAGGCTCGTTTGCCGGTCTTGCTGAAGGGGCCCACCGGCTGCGGCAAGACGCGTTTCGTCGAGCACATGGCGCATCAACTCGCCATGCTCGGCGAAGACGGCCCGACCGAACTGATCACGGTGGCCTGCCATGAAGATCTAACCGGCAGCGACCTCGTCGGTCGCTACCTTATCCAGGCAGACGAAACGGTATGGGTGGACGGGCCGCTCACACAGGCGGTCCGCCGCGGCGCCATCTGCTATCTCGACGAAATTGTCGAGGCGCGCAAGGACACCACCGTCCTTATCCATCCGCTCTCGGATCATCGGCGTATCCTGCCGATAGAAAAGCGCGGTGAAACGCTCGAGGCGCACAACGGCTTCCTGCTCGTCATTTCGTACAATCCCGGCTATCAGAGCATTCAGAAAAACCTCAAGCACTCGACACGCCAGCGCTTCATCACGATCGAGTTCAACTACCCGCCGGCCGAGAAGGAAGTCGAGATAATCGCGCATGAGTCGGGCGTCAGCCATGAGATGGCCTACCAACTCGCACTGTTGGGCGAGAAGGTGCGCAACTTGAAGGCGTCGGGTCTCGAAGAGGGCGTCTCGACCCGGCTGCTGATTTATGCCGGTGAACTGATGCGGCAGGGAATCGCGCCCAGGCGCGCGGCGACCGTCGCGGTCACCTGGTCGCTGACCGACGAGAACGACAGCAAACGGGCGATCGACGAAATCGTCAAGGCGATCTTCCCGGAGTAACGGACGCGCCGACATTGATAGACCTACGCAGCGATACGGTTACGCTCCCGACCGACGAAATGCGCGAAGCTATCGCGCACGCCGAGTTGGGCGACGACGTTTACGGCGAGGACCCGACCGTCAACCGGCTCGAACAGATGGCCGCCGCGATAGTCGGCAAGGAAGCGGCGATGCTGATGCCAAGTGGCACGATGGGCAATCTCGCCGCGCTGCTGACGCATTGCTCGCGGGGCACCAAGGCGTTGCTCGGCACTCAGGCGCATAGCTACGTTTACGAGGCGGGCGGCGCCGCCGCCTTCGGCGGCGTCATCATGACGCCGATTCACAACAGTGAAGCTGGCGAACTCGACCTTGACGAACTGCGGGCGGAACTCGACCGTCCGCCCGACGCCCATTTCGCCGCGCCTGCGCTGGTCGCGACGGAGAACACGCACAACCTCTGCGCCGGCGCCGCGGTCGAGCTTTCGCATATGGCGGCGGTGACCGAACTGGCGCATCGCCACAGCCTGCCGGTCCATCTGGACGGCGCGCGTATTTTCAATGCCGCGCTCGCGTTGGAAACCACGCCAGCCAAAATTGCCGCGAGCGCCGACACAGTTTCTTTCTGTCTGTCTAAGGGGCTCTCATGCCCGGTGGGCTCGCTGCTATGCGGCGGCAGCGAATTCGTCGCACGCGCACGGCGCACGCGTAAGGCGCTCGGTGGCGGAATGCGCCAGGCGGGAATCCTCGCCGCCGCCGGCGTGGTCGCGCTCAACCGGATGGTTGACCGCCTTGCCGAGGACCATGAGACCGCGCGCACGCTCGCCGATGGGCTCGGCCGTGTCGCGGGAATCCACGTGCGTCCGGTCAAGCGGCGCACCAATATGGTCGTTTTTGAGGTTGACGGTGGCGCCGAGGCGGCGCGCCGCTTTGCCGCGGCTTTCAAGGAGCGCGGAGTGTTGGTGGGCGCGCGTGGACCGACAGCATTTCGCGCCGTTACGCATTACGGGATAACGCGCGCCGATATCGACCGCGCGGTCGTGATGGCGGGCGAGGCGGCGCGTTCCGCGCTCGCGCATTGAGAGACAAGCTGGAATGGATTCGCTCGCGTCGTTGTTTTCATTGCGTGGCCATATTGGCC
>JBOHWJ010000004.1:0-4753 GCA_050736495.1 Binataceae bacterium (SeqCode)
AGACTATGTGGCAACCATTCTCCAAGCGGAGCGCGCAAAAGACGCCGGTCAGCTCGCCGGCCGGCGCAGCATAACCGGGTCGATTTTGCGGGAAACCAGCTTGCCAGCGCCCAGTTGGCCGACCATCTTGCCGTTCTCGACCACTACCTTGCCGCGCAGGACGGTCGTCACCGGCCATCCATTGACACGCCATCCCTCCCATGGGCTGTAGTCGCTCACGTGGAAGTCGTCACGCGTGAGCGTCTTGTTGATCGAAGGGTCAATCAGGACGAGGTCGGCATCGCTGCCTGGCGCGATCACGCCCTTGCGCGGATAAAGTCCCAGGATGCGCGCGGCATTGGTCGAGGTCACGTCGGCGAAACGCTGTAGTGACATCCCACGCTTGACCACGCCCTCGGTGTAGACGATGCCGACACGCGCTTCGGCGCCGAGGTTACCACCCGTCACATTGTCGATCTTATCGCCGCGCAGTTTCACGTCGAGCGAAGTCGGATATTCATCGGTCGCGACGGTCGAGACACCATCACGCACCAACCCCTCCCACAGCGCATTCTGGTCGTCGGGAAGCTTGAGCGAAGGATAAGTGTGGTAGCAGAAGCCCCGCGGCTTCTTGTAGTCCTCGGCCGAGAAACAGGCGTAATGATGCAGAGTTTCGGCGTAGATGGGCAGATTGTGGCCGCGCGCCTCGACTACGGCCTCGACGCCTTCGCGCGCCGAGGTATGAACGAAGTAGGCGGCGGCGCCGGTGGCGGCCGCCACCTGGATAGTGCGGCGGAAGGCGAGTTGTTCGGAAAGCTTATTGTGGACCAGATGGAGATTATAGCCCTCGGTGCGTCCTTCCTCGCGGAAACGCTCGTAGTTGAACTGCACCAGGTCGTCGTCCTCGGCGTGAACCACCATGATACCGCCGCCACGGGCAACCTTCTCCATGGCAAGCTGGATGCGTCCGAAGTCGAGCCGAAACGGCTGGCGCTGGGGATGCGGCGGCAACACTTCGTTGGTGAAAATCTTGAAACTCGGAAAGCCTGCCTGAATAGCATTCTCGATCTGGTCGAAAATCTTCAGCGGCAGCGCCCCGCCGAGCGCGATATGGAAGCTGTAGTCGACGTAGGACTTACTCTTCCAACGTTCCACCCGGCGCGCCAGCGCGGTCGGAATGTCGGTCGCCGGATGGACAAAACAGAAATCGACGTGCGTGGTGGTGCCGCCGAAAGCCATTCCGTAGGTGTCTTCCTCGGGGCCGAGCGTGAATTCGCGCCCCGTCGGATGCATCGAGACCAGGCTCGCCAGATGCGCGTGTGGCTCGATTCCGCCGGGCACGACGATCTTGCCGGTGGCATCGATGACGCGTCCGGCCCGCAATCCCGGATCGTCAAGCCCGACCGAAACGATTTGTTCGTCCTTGATTCCGACCGCCCAGTTGCCGACACCCTGAGGGGTTACGACGTCGCCACCGCGAATCAACAAGTCAAGCATGACGGTTGCCTCCGATCGCGCGAACGATTATGTCCGGCCGGGCGGACTGTTGGGCACGCGGGAATACAATCACTGCGCAATTTTTCGACCGTACTCGCCTCGGAAAGAAACTGTCAAGGATTGGGCGCGCTCACATACTGTTCGACTCGGGACATCGCGCACGGGAAATTGGGACAGTCTGCGGCGGGTTGTTCTCTGAGGCAGGCATCCCGCCGCCACGCTTGCATACTGGTGTTCGCGGCGATAGCTTCGACCGGCTTTACAAACATGGATCGGCTCTCTTGGTTTGGCTTGTTCGCGGTCAGCGCGATGCTGATCTGTTACGCGTTGGAATATCGAAGCCACTGGTTCGTCGTGGCGTTCGCGGGTTCCTGCGCCCTTGGATCGGTATATGGCTTTTTGCAAGGCGCCTGGCCATTTGGAATTGTGGAAGCCGTTTGGTCCATTGTCGCTTTGCGCCGCTGGTGGCTGACTCGCCAATCGGTTGCCGCTGAATTCAGGACAGTCTCACATTGACTCAGGGCACTTGGTCGCCGAATTAGGGCAGTGCCCGCGCTCACGTGCGCAGTGGTCCCGGCACGGCCGTGCTGTTCGTGCTGGGAGCCGGACGCGGAAAATGAGGCGGGCGCCACTAATCGTGCATCGGCCAGGAATGCCGGCACGCACCCGCGGCAACTCTCGCAGTGGATCAATTTGTAACCACGGTTACATCAAGAAATATTTCCGCGGCGACTTGCCGATGACGATGCGCGCGAACGCAACTGCGCGCGCATTCCGGCCCTCCGCGCCGGGACTCGGCATTTGCGTTCTTCGAGTTGAAAGCCGAAACGCTTTCGCGCATCTGAATCGGCGCCGGCCGCATATGTGGCGAATCGTGTGGATGAGTTGCCGATTCAACACGGACAGTGTGAGCGGGGCGACGTGACGCTTAGGAGCGATGCGAAGGCGGGTCGGCGATTTTTCGGCCGCTAATCGCATGCAATTGGCCGCGGCGAGCCTCCGCCTTGCCCTTCGGCGGCTTGGCGGCCGTTCCCGTCGACAGCGGGTGCAGGGGCTTCCGCCACGCGGGTACGATCGATCTGACGACGCGTTGAGGCGGCTCCAGGCCAAGTTCCACCGTCGCCACCGCAACCGCGGCGATAACGCCGACGCTGGCAACCATAACGATCGTGTTACGGAGTCCGAGTAGACTGCCGACAATTGTACCGAGCACGGCGCCGAGCACAAAAGCCAGCACCCACCAGAATTTGACTAGCCGCCGGGAGCGGTTGTCGCCAGCCATTCGCGCCTCCGCTCCACGAAGGGACGACGATCGTTTTACATCCTGAAAACCATCCAATTAATCGATACACCAACTTGACGCGTTAGCAAATGGTACAAGCCGAGATGCACCTAAGTAGCTGAATTTTAGGGGATATCGGACGGTCGATCGCGGCCCGGAGAAAATCCTCCTTGGCGAGCTCGGACGTGCCCATGACGGCATCCGCCGCTCCCCGACGATCGGACACGAAGTCGCGGTTCGTGTCCATCGGAGTGTCCTCGGCTGGGTCCCTATTCCGACTCGACCGCTTGTCGAATCGCGTTCAGGATGAACAGGAAGTGGCGCGGGGCGGTAATCTTGCCGAGCATATTGACCTGCGACAGGACTCTGAGCTCACGCGCTTTGACATTATACCGTGCCAACAGAGCTTTGTTACCAGAGAAATCACGCCAAGCCTGGTCGGGAGTAGGCGGTTCCGACGCTGCGCGCCGCTCACTGAGAAGCGGGCCGGCTTCCGGATGAGCGAGCAGAAACAGTGGCTCCTTTTCCAAACCGAGAACGTCCGCGATGCGGCTCAATAGACCCAGCGATGGCCGCCGCCGGTCCTTTTCGAGGTACGCCACATGGCTCGGCTTGACGTTCAGCCTACGGGCTAACTCACGCTGCGTAAGTGCCAATGCTTCACGCTGTTTCTTGAGGACCGGACCCAGACTCTTTTTTTTCATAAGTCGTACTCGGCGAGCAATGCCCAACGTAGTTTCGCGTAATGAATCATTCCCGACAAGTAGTGCAATCGCTGATTTGCCGGAATGCGTTCCATCAGATCAAAACCGTAGGCGCTCCTGAGATGTGCTCGAACCTCGTTCAGCGCGGCCTCGGTTAGATTCTTTGCCCGAGCCACCAGTCCCCAATTCCATGGCGTGGCGAAAATTCTGCGCGCGATCGATTCCGGATATCCCGCAAAGCTTACCAACACGTCGGCGGCCAATTCACTCGGCTCCTTGAGATGCGAGGCGTAGTCGGCGTCAAAGAAAAAATGCACCGGCTCATCGCCTAGACCGAATAACTCGGCACTCAAATGATGCCCGAATTCATGACAGAAGGTCGCCGACACCGCCAACGGATGATGCGCCGTATTCACATATATCAATGGGCGCTTGAGCATACCCTGCCCACGCGTAACGTAGAAACCTCTGAGCGCAAGCCCTTCATCGCCGCCATAGGGTGAAGCCTTGAAGTGAAAGCGCAGATCGGTCGCGACCTGCGCAAAGCGATCAAGCGACCCCATCGCGATCGGTTGGTGGTTAAAGTCCGGTTCAACCGCCGCGAACGCTTTCACCAGTTCCCTGATCATGCGGTAGTCGAGATTGTGCCGCAGGCTACGTACGTAATCGCTACGCACAAGCCGCCGGATGTCCTGTTCGGGTTTACGCCATGAATCCAACTGCCCTGCCGCGCTGACACGGGCACCGGTCAGAACCTTGGCGATTACGCCTTCAACTTTTGTTGCTTTCGCAGCCATCGATCCGTGCCTGAGCGCTTACTACGCCATTTTTATTGACTCGCGCGCGATTTGCAACTAACCGTCGGTTAGCGATATTAAGCAATTTGAGTTAGTGACGGCGAGGTTAGACTTATTCAACCAGTTACTGAGGGTCATACAAGGTCATACAACGTATCAGATGCAGGCCCTCCGGCCTACCGCCATGAGATCGGTTTTGTACAGTCGAAATTATCTGGCCACTCTCATCCGGTGGAACATCAACGGCGGCCGAGGCCGACCGCGCTCCATGCGTTCGAGCAAAAGGAGGCCCGCTGGCGGGTCGACTTACCGCCAATGTGAATTTTGACATATGACCGCCGCGCCACTGATGATGGCGCGCCGGTCTCGTGGCCTGCGGACATTGCGCCTATCGCAACCGTTCGCGCCGCAACCCGCAGCGTCCGCGCGCAATGCACGCGACGACGCTTGATATTGGTGCCGACGATTGCGCGCACATCCGTAAGGCCCTCTTG
>JBOHWJ010000005.1:0-2693 GCA_050736495.1 Binataceae bacterium (SeqCode)
GCACCAGTGGATTATGCTCGGGGACCAGGCAAATGCCGGTCGCGAGTCGAATCCCGCTCGTGCGCGCGGCGGCATAGCTCAGCGCGATGAACGGATCCAGCCAGTCCGCCGAACCCGCCAACGTAAATTGGCCGTCCTCGGAGTACGGGTACTTCGATTCGCCATAACGGTCGAACAGCACCACATGCTCGGGCGCCCACACCGTGCCGAAGCCAAGCCGGTCCGCATGCTCCGCCATGGCCCGTAAAATCTGCGGCTGTGCACCCTTCGCTATACCAAATGCGATTCCAATCTTCATGGTCTCGAAACCTCTCCGCCTTTTGATCTTCGGGCGCGGTATCAAGCGATTGAATCGGCGCGCATCGCGCCGATGCGCCGGCGGCGATCTCAGATAACGTTGCGGGCGCGCAGTTGCGCGATGTCCTTGGCGCTCAGGCCCAACTTCTCGGCATAGAAACGCTCGTTGTCGGCGCCCAGTAGCGGACTCGGCGATGTTGGCGTATTAGCCTCGCCATTGAAGCGAAGCGGCGAGGTGAAGATGGTCATATGGCCGAGTTGCGGATGGTCGATTTCCTGCAGCGCTCCGCGTGCGAGTAGATGCGGGTCGGTCATCACCTCGGCGAGTTCCTTGACGATTCCGCAAATCACGTCGTTAGCCGAGAGCTCATCCATGAGCTGCTGACGCGTATGGTTGCTGGTCCATGCGCCGATGATGCGGTCGATTTCGTCGCGATGTTGCGAGCGTCCCGAGAGCTTGGCGAAACGCGGATCGGCGGCCAACTCGGGCTTGCCCATCAGGGCGCAAAGCTTGCGCCACCTGGCATTGTCCGCCGCAAGAATCATCACCCAGCCGTCACTTGCCGGATAAGCGTTGGCCGGTGTGACCACGCCGCCCGATCCGCGATTGCCCTCGCGCAATTGCCGAACGCCCATCCCATAGTACGCGCTGATATGGGAAACCAGTGTCGGCAGAGACGCCTCCTGCATCGAAATTTCGACCATCAGCCCTTTCCCGGTGCGGTCGCGCTGTCGAAGCGCTCCGAGAATCCCGGCGCAAAGATGAGTCGCACCGAGAACGTCCGACATTATGACGCCGGCTTTCATCGGCGGGTCTTCGGGCTGGCCGGTGAGCGCCATGACGCCCGTCATCGCCTGCACGATTGGATCGAACGCCGGCAGGTTGCGATTCGGCCCGGTCTGACCGTAGCCGGTGCTGCTGGCGTAAATAATGTGCGGATTCACTTCTTTGAGGACCTCGTAACCTAGTCCCATCCGATCCATGGTGCCGGCTTCGTAATTTTCAACTACGACGTCAGCCTCGCGCACGAGCCGCTTGAAGATATCCTTGCCATCGTCACTTTTGAGATTGAGTGTGACTGAGCGCTTATTCGAATTCATCAGCGCAAACGCCATTCCCACCGGATGCTCTCGGCTGCGGCGATAGCCCGGCCGCATGCCGTCACCCCACCTGGGCGATTCGATTTTGGTTACTTCCGCGCCCATGTAGCTCAGCAGCATCGTCGCGTATGGACCATTGACGAAATGGGTGAGATCGAGCACGCAGATATCGTCGAGCGGAAGGAATTGCTGCTTCATATCACCATCTCCATGATTCCAGCCTCGGCGCGCCAGCCGAAAAGCGGCAGGGTTGCTGGCGCGAGCATGCTCCGGGCCCGGCGCCGCCTTCAACCGCCGTATCGGCCCGCAGCCATTCTCAATTATCAGACCGTCACTCCAACTCTATCATGGTGAAGCAAATTTCCACCTTCCATCGCAAGCTGATGACGCGTTCGCTTGTGATGGTGCGGAGGTTCCGCGGCTTCGGTGCTGTCTTTAGCGGCGCTCATGTGAAAAACTCATGGCGGCGCAATCTGCCGCCGCATCAATACAGGCTTGCAGCTCACCGGTCTTACCGGCCATGTAGCATGTTTCTCGATAATTTGGGCAATACAGCGGGCCTGCCAGAAGGTTCGGTCGTGTACGGAGCAAGAGGAGAGGGCCGCATTTCGCCGGGGGAATTAAAGTTGGACGACCAATGGAACGCCGAAGAGGCTAACCGGTTATTGCAGGCCGCACTCGCGGAAATCGATGCGTTGGCCGACAAGCTTTCGCCGGCCCGCGCGGAGGCGCTGCTCGACGAATTCGAGCGCGATGTCGCGCGCGCCTTCCTGGGCCGTGATTTGCCCGCGGTGCGGGCTAACTGCGAAGAGTACGAGCGCCGGTTTCGCAGGCTCGCGGAAGAGGAGGAGTAAATGAATGTTGCGCTTTCCAGCCCGCCCTGCGTGTAGCCGCAAATTCCTCTGAGCAATCGCCGAAGCGCCGGCCCTCGCATCGTTCGTTCATCCAATTTGGCACTGAACGCCGTCTCGCGGACTCTCGTATCTTAGCGTCACGCCGCCAGGCGCGAGTATAGGCCCCGATCCGCTTTTAGATCGGCCCGCGATGATGTTAGTGTCGCCGGCAGGGAGAGGCCCGATGACACCTTCGGCGAACGGTTCGCAAGAATGGATCGAAGAAACTGTGCATGTGGACGGCACCGATCTGGTGGTCGTGAGAGGCGGCAAGGGCAAGCCGCTCCTCGTGCTACATGAAGAGCTTGGATGGCCTGGATGGCTTCGCTGGAATTCCGCATTGGCGCAAAATCGCATGCTGCTGATCCCGCAGCATCCCGGGTTTAGCCACACGCCCTATGC
>JBOHWJ010000006.1:0-2986 GCA_050736495.1 Binataceae bacterium (SeqCode)
AAATCGACTACCCGCTTCATGAAGCCCAGGTTCACGATCGCGGTGGTCGGATTGTGCGGGAAATTCAAGATGAGCAGCTTGGGCCGCGGCCAGCAGCGGCTCACCGTCGCCATCAATTCGTCGAAGAATTCATCGCCATTGCGGAGCGGGACACCTTGCACCTGCGCGCCCGCGATGACGCATCCGTACTGATGAATCGGATAGGTCGGCGTCGGCGCGAGCACAACATCGCCTTGATCAAGAATCGCCAGCGCCAGATGCGCGATGCCTTCCTTGGAGCCAATCGTAACGATGGCCTCGGAGTCGGGATCAAGCTCGACGCCGTAGCGGCGGCGGTACCAGTCGGTGATGGCGAGGCGCAGCTTGTAAACGCCGCGTGAGACCGAGTAGCGATGATTGGCCGGCTTCAGCGCCGCTTCGACCAGTTTATTGACGATATGGCCGGGCGTCTGTTCGTCGGGATTGCCCATGCCGAAGTCGATTATGTCCTCACCGTCGCGGCGCGCCTTGAGGCATAACTCGCCGATCGCGTTGAAGACGTAAGGCGGTAGTCGCTTGATTCTTGGGAAATCCATATCCTCGCCCGGCCCATTCCCGCAGCGAGCCATCGGCCCGCGGGTTTAGCCTTATTTTGTAACCGACCGCGCGCTCTATCGCTAGTGGCGACGTCATTCCCTCATGGGTTTCTCGCGACTTTCGCCCCCCCCGGAGCCATCAGCCCCGTATCACCGGCTCACGTTGCGGGCTTTTTTTGATGGCTCACTTTGCGACCTGGGGCACCACCGGAACGGCAGCCGGGCGCGGACGCAGCAGCCAATAGCACGGCAGCGCGGCGAGCGAGATCATTCCCGACAATTGCCACGCCGAGGAGATGCCGAAGCGATCGGCGACCGCGCCACCCAACAGCAATCCCATCGAACCGCCCAGCGTCGCGAAGGTGTTGTTGAACGACAACAGGGTCGCCCGCTCATTGGCGCCAATCTGTTCATTGAACCAACTCGTCATCAATGGCTGCATCCCGCCGATACACAGGTTCATTGCAAACAGCGTCGCCAATACGAAGTTCGGTCGATGGCCGGCGGTGCCGGCCGTGAACAGCAATCCGCTCATCGCTAGCACCAGCAGGCATAGCCGCCACGTTCGCGCCACCACATCCGCCCTGAGGCGTGCGACGACTTCGGCGCCGCTCATCCGCGCCACCGTGAACAGGCAGAAAACCAAACCGACCACCCAGATGCCGACGCCATAAGCGTCATTGAAAAACTGCGGCCATTGCATCCAGTATGGCGCCCACGCCGCGAAGAAAACCCCGTTAGCGAGGCTCAGCAGCACCACCGCGCGGCTCCTGAAACCCTGGCGCAGGCCATCCGCAACGCGCCGGCCGACTTGCAGCGGAATCGCGCGGAAGGCGACGTACGCCCCGCGCCGGCCCTCGCGCATCAGCGCCGCGCCGACGATCGCACTCAGGCAATAACCCGCCGCACCGAGCAGCCATGGCCACGCGATATTGATGTCGGCGACGCTCGCCCCGATCAGCGCGGCCATCATAAAGCCGAGATTGGTGAACTGCGAAATACGCGAGAAGAGCCGGTCCTTCAGCCCCACGAAACCCGCGGCGTCAAGCGCATCGACGCCCCACGCGTCGATGGCGCCGTTGCAGAAGGTCGTGCCGATACCATCGATACATTCGGCGACAACGAACTCCCCAAACCGATGGGCGAAGAAGTAAGTCAGGAATGCGTTCACCCTGAGCGCGCATCCGAGCATGAAGGAACGCCGCCGGCCAAGCGCGTCGGCGAAGGCTCCGGTCGGCACATCGGTCAGGAACATGACGACGAAGTAGCACGCGAGCACGCTGTTCATTTCGAACTGCGTGAGTCCGCGCGATCTGAGGAACAGCGGATAAACGCCGTAAAGAAAGCCGCCGGCGAGCGAATACCCCAACCACACCGTGTAGTAACGGCGGGTTATTCCACGCACCACGACGCTGGCGGCGGGATGGCGGCCGCCGTTGCTTGCGGATGATTCCCGCGGAGTGGCTGTTCTCTGCAAGCCCGACTTCCTCTAGACTTTCGTTGGGCGGCTGCGCCCTCGTGAATATCGATTTTGGCCGATTCGACTCCAACCTACGACTTCTCGCACACGACCCCGGAACCGCGCTGGCCGGTTCGCGCCTGGCGCTTCACCAGCGTGATCTGGCTCGCGGCGCGGATTTACGCCGGCTACAAGACCATCCAGCTATGGGCCCGCTATGTCGGCACCAGCCATAAGGAGCGCCACTATCGCCGCCAGGACCTGCGCGCCGCGCGCGCGCTCTATCGCACGTCGGTCCGCCTGGAAGGACTACTCATCAAGGCGAGCCAGTTTATCGCAACGCGCGCGGATATTCTGCCCGACGAATGGGTGACGACGCTGGGTGGATTGCATGACCGCGTGCCGCCGCGGCCTTTCGCGGTTATTCGCGCACAAATCGAACGCGAACTGGGCCGCCCGCTCGACGCGCTCTTCGCCGAGTTCGACCCCCACCCACTGGCCGCCGCCTCGCTGGCACAGGTGCATCGGGCGGTCACGCGCGACGGCCGTCAATGCGCGGTCAAGGTGCAGTATCCGCGGATCGAAGGGATCGTGCGCGCCGACCTGCGCAACCTGATGTTCACCTTGCGCATACTCGCGCGGCTCGAACCCGACTTCGACTTCCGCATCATCGCGCGCGAGCTGCTGAAGTATATCCCGATGGAACTCGACTTCATTAACGAAGCGCGCAATTGCGAAACCATCGGGCGCAACTTCGCCGGCCGCGACGATGTGATCATCCCGCGCGTCTACCACGAACTGACCACGCGGCGCGTGCTCACGATGGAGTTGCTCGACGGTATCAAGGTGACCGACGTCGACGCCCTGGAGCACGCCGGTATCGACAAGCGCGCGGTCGCGCAGAGGCTGATCGAGGTTTTCACCGAACAGATCCTGCGCGACGGTTTCTTTC
>JBOHWJ010000007.1:0-14865 GCA_050736495.1 Binataceae bacterium (SeqCode)
TTGTAGTCTACTGGTGAGCAACGATACCGGCATTATGCACCTCGGTGCCGCACTAGGTACCCCTACGGTGGGGCTGTTCGGGCCAAATTCCCCGCGGTACTGGGCGCCGCTTGGCCCCCGCGCGACCTATGTCTATGACACCAGGCTTCCGTGCAGCCCCTGTCTCAATCTTTATGCTGACCGCTGGCCACTGAATTGTACCCATCCTGAAAAGGGCCGCTGCATGCTCGATATCACGGTGGACTCGGTGATGATGGCGGCGAAGCGGGTCATCCTGGGTAACTGGCTGAACTGAGATCGCGTATCTCCGATGGGTGCATGCCTCCCAATATTTATCAATACGCGCGCGCAGACGGCGGGTTTAAGCGGCGTGCAGCGCTACACCATTGAGTTGCAGCGGAGAATGGGTAAGCGTCTGCGGCGGGTCGCCCCATCGCATCCCATGCAAGGCATCAAGGGCCATCTGTGGGAGCAGACTGTCTTGCCGGCCATCGTGCGCAAGGGCCTGCTGTGGAGTCCCGCAAATTCCGGTCCGCTGGCGGTGAAAAGCCAGGTGCTCACCGTGCACGACGTCGCCTCGCTGGAGCACCCTGAGTGGTATAGTCCGGCCTTCGCCGCGTGGTATCGCTGGATGACACCCAAACTGGTTCATCGCGTCCAGCGCATCATCACAGTGTCCGAGTTTTCCAAGCAAAGACTGCTGGCGCTCACGGCGGTGGATGAATCACATGTCGTTGTAATCCCCGAAGGCGCCGATGGCCGCTTCTATCCAAGGCCAGCCACGGAAGTGGAACGGGTTCGGCTAAGCCTGAATATTCCGTCGCCCTTTTACGTGCTTAGCCTGGGCGCCTTGGAGCCTAGAAAGAATCTCCGCCGTCTGTTTGAAGCCTGGGCATCTTGTGCCCGGCGCATCCCCGAAGAGGTATGGCTGGTAATCGCCGGGTCTAACGGCCCGAGCCAAGTCTTCAGCCGTCTTGACCTCGGCTCAAGTCCACCCCGGGTTCATGTGACCGGCTTCGTCGCGGACGATGACCTGCCTGCGTTGTATAGCGGAGCTTTGGCTCTCGCTTACGTTTCGACCTACGAAGGCTTCGGACTTCCGGCCCTGGAAGCAATGGCCTGCGCGGCCGTGCCCCTTGCCGCCAATAATACCGCTTTGCCGGAAGTGGTGGGCGACGCCGGCCTTTTGGTGAACCCTTTCGATAGCGAAGCGATCGCCGCCGGAATCGAACGCCTGGTCCAGGACAGCGCGCTACGCGAGGAACTCAAGGCACGCGCGATTGAACGTAGTGGGGAATTCAGTTGGGAGCGCGCCACCAACCTGACCTGGAATACTCTCCGTGCAGAGGCGCTTGCGTTCGGATCCGGTACTTACGCAAAAAGGCCGAAGCACGGAAGCGAAAAGCGCGATCTCGATCAGGGCTCCGCTGCACAGTAGCCCCCAGCCGCGCGAAAATCGTTATGCGACAATTTTCTCTGAAGTGCGGCAATGTCTATGACGAACGGTTCTTCGCCATCCAGGTTGCCGACTCGCTGCGCTCAGCGAGAGCGATCGCGCGAATAGCCTGTCAACTCTTTGAACCAACGAGCGTGGTGGACGTTGGCTGTGGGCAGGGGGCGTGGTTGGCGGCCTTCGCGGAGCTTGGCCTGACCCAGCTCCGCGGCATCGACGGCGATTATGTGAATGGCGATAAATTGCTTTTCGATCGAGCGGATTTCACGGCGGCGGACCTGCGCGGGACGTTCGAGATACCGGGACGTTACGATTTGGCGATATGCGTCGAAGTAGCGGAGCACCTACCCGGTAGCTGTAGCCGCCAACTCGTTCACGCCGTGACTCAGGCGTCGCCCGTGGTGCTCTTCTCCGCCGCCGTGCCCGGGCAGGGTGGCTCCGGGCACATCAACGAACAATGGCCCTCGTACTGGCGCTCTTTATTCGCGGCTGAAGGGTTTCGTATGTTCGATCCGATCCGGCCCCGAATTCGAGAAGAAAACGCCATCTGTTGGTGGTACAGACAGAACCTTGTTGTCTTCGCTTCTCGGGAGGCCATATCCAGACATTCCAGGCTCGGCGAGGAAGTTGCTGGCGACGACATCGAGTGGGTACACATTTCATTGGTCCGGCGCAAGCATAATCTACGCTCATCATTGCTCAGGGTGCCCGGAGCGATGTGGGCTTGGAGCCGGATCAAACCCTGGGTGCGCTCACACATGACCTCACCTGACAGCCCAATCGCCTGCGGAAATGCCGTGGACGATTCTCTTTAATTCGGTGCCGCTTCGGCGAGTTAGCCTGTTGCTACTGACAGACTGCTAAACCGCATTGCGGGACGGGTTTCGAACCGCTCCAGATTGCATGTCATATGGGAATCGGGTCGCATAGTTGCCGCGTTTCGAGACGCGCCGCGCCAGGAACGGAAAAGCTGCCGGGACGCGGTAACTACCGTGCTCGCCTGCTCGACCGCTACCTGGGTATACCATTGGTGTTCGCCTTGGGAATCGTTCGCCGCAGACGTCCCATTCCGGCGCAGCCCAAGAGTATTGGGTTGCTCAATACCGCCGCAGTCGGAGACACCATACTCATGAGCGGACCGGTCGCGGACTTGCGCGCTCAATATCAAGACGCAAGGATCACGTATCTGTCAGGGCCAAGTAACTATGACGCCGCATGTCTGATGGATCATCTCGACCAAGTGATCAGGCTGCCAATTTTTGATCCGCTCGCATCGCTTCACCAGCTTCGTGTCCAACAATTCGATATTTTGCTGGATTTCGGTCCCTGGTGCAGGCTCAATGCCCTGCTCACTATACTTTCCGGTGCCCGATTCGTGGTCGGTTGTCGCACCCGCGGCGAGGCGCGGCATTTTGGCTATGACCTGGCGGTCGAGCACTCGGGCAGCGTTCACGAATTGGAAAACCATCGCCGTATCGTTCGAGCGCTTGGTATTCAGGCTTGCCAACGGCCGTCTCTTCGCTGCGAGCCATCGGGTTACAAGAGAAGCGACGATGCCGAAGCACCCTACATCGTGTGTCATCTGTGGCCAGGAGGTAGCGCCGCGCGACAGAAGGAATGGCCCACGCCGCGGTGGGTGGCGCTGGCCGAATATCTTGCCAGTAGGCAGTACCAAATTGTGTTTACCGGATCAGCCAAACAGCGTGACCTCAACGAGGCGGTAATCGCGCGCATTGGAACGCCGGTGCGGCATTTCGCACGCAACGTCGCGGGCACGGCCCTGAACGATACCCTGCGCATCCTGGCTGGCGCCGAACTCGTGGTGTCGGTAGATACCGGCATAATGCATATGGCGGCGGCGCTCGACGTGCCACTTGTGGCGCTGTATGGCCCGAGCAACGCCGAGCGTTGGGGCCCGGTTAGTGAGCGGGCGATCGTCGTCGCATCGCCTTTAATGTCGTCGGGCTATCTGAATCTTGGGTTCGAAAACCCCCGTAATCCGCCGCCATGCATGGAAGCGATCTGCTTCGAAAGCGTACAGAACGCCTGCAATGTCGCTTTACAACGTACGCATGCTGAACGTCTGAAGCTTGCGGGCACTGCTCGGGTTTAGAAATCTCCCAAAGCCCCGCTCCTCGCATTGCGCCGAGAGGGGCGTTTTGGGCCAAGCACCAGCTTGCGGATGGTGATCCCAATTTCTTCGGCCGAAGTACATGCCGATTAAGACTTTCGCCGGTGACAATGCCCACCGCGCGTTGGCACGGGGGCTTGATTTTGCCTGCCTCGCGGCAGCATACGCTACGACGACCGCAATCGCCGCCTGGCTTGTTCGTGCAAATATGTTCATCTGGCCAGAACCGGCTCCATCAGACATCCTGGGCTGGCCCGCTCAATATATAGTGCTGCTCCTTACAGCCCTCATAGCCTGGAGCGTCGTTGGCTCATATGTCGGCGTTTACCGTTCCGACGGCGATCTTGGTTCGACGGGAAACTTCGGTCAGTTGAGCGAAGCCGCACTCTTGTGGATGGCGGTGATCGGTGTCGCCATATTTCTCCTCAAAATGCCAAATGTCAGTCGCCTGTTTGTCTTGTCCTTTGTGTCGCTCGGAAGCATGCTCATCGCGCTGCGCGATAGCCTCGAGCGTTTCCTCGTCCGCCGTACCCGGCAAAGCCAGCACCGGGTTGCGGTAGTGATTGGAAACGGGGGCCAGGCTGACTGGCTGATAGAATACCTTCGTAAGAATTTCTGCCCTCAGCCTTATGCGCTGGTCCGGGCGCTCGAGCCAAGTGACCTCACCGAGCCTAAGACTAACGGTGCCCAGCATCCCGACAGTATGATCCAGACGCAGCGGCCCAGAAGATCCTTGGAGGTGTTCGTCGCCGCAGCGGATATTTCCGGAGATGCGTGCGGGCTTATTCCACAGCTCCTCAAGCGCGGAGTCGAAACCCACATCATGCCCGCCGTCTTCGACGCCTCGATCTTCAGAACGGCGATCGGCGGCATCGGCGGTGTTCCCCTCATCACGGTCCGCAATGGCGAGCTCAGTGCGCTCGAGGCCATGATCAAGCGCGCCATCGATTTTGCCGGTTCCGCGCTTTTGCTTGCGCTCGCCGCGCCGCTGATGGTCGTACTCGCGCTATTGGTGAAGATATCATCACCCGGACCTGTCTTATTTCGCCAGGAGCGTCTCGGCAAGAATGGCCGACGGATTTGTGTTGACAAGTTCCGCACCATGCGCTGGGACGCTGAAAACATCCTGAAGTCGGACGCGGCGCTGTACCGCGAATATGTCGAAAACAATTACAAGCTACCAAAAGGCAAGGACCCCCGCATCACTCCGCTCGGCCGTATCCTGCGGCAGTTGAGCCTCGATGAGCTCCCCCAGCTAATAACCGTGCTCAGGGGTGAAATGAGTCTGGTGGGGCCGCGTCCCATAGTGCCCGATGAAATCGAAAAATATGGCGATTACGCCTCTTTGCTTCTGTCGGTACAACCCGGATTGACCGGCCAATGGCAGGTTAGTGGCAGGAGTGAGATCGCGGATTATGCACGGAGGGTGAGACTCGATATGGAATATCTCCGTGATCAATCAATCGCTACCGACCTTCGCATTTTGATGAGAACGGTACCGGTGGTGCTCCTCAGACAAGGCGCACATTAGACGCGAAAGTCCCGGGTACATCCGGAAGTCGGGAGCGCTTATGTGCAACTGGCGGTATGCCACGCGCCGAAGGATGGCTTGAACATGCCAAAACAGGAAGCGAGGCCGTCTGGTCAATTCGAAGGTCAACCGGTGCGAGGCCCTGTGCACATCGAACCGAAGGGCTGGGGCCGGGAGATCTGGATCTCCAATAATGCGCTGTACTGCGGCAAGATCCTGGAGATATCGCGGGGCAAACGATGCTCACTGCATTTTCACAAGCTGAAGACAGAGTCTTTCTACCTGCGGTCGGGTCGCCTGCGGATTAGAATAAAGGAATCACGCGATGCGGAGGCGATTCGCGAATTTGAGCTTTGCCCAGGCGAGTGCATGGACATACCACCGGGACTGGTACACCAGATGGAGGCAATTGAAGACTCCGAACTCTACGAGTTTTCCACTCAGCACTTCGAAACCGATTCCTATCGTTTGGTTCGCGGCGACTAGTGACGATCGAACTGTGGATGAGTGGTTGGCTTGATCGAATTTTCACTGCGGTTCCGCTACACGGACCGCGGGAACGTCACACCACGATCGCCTGGCTCCCATAACTTCCTTTGATTGGTGGTGCGCCGGCAGACGCGCCTGGCCCGCGGGGATATACGCGCCGCGCATTTCTCATCTCACGAGAGACAAAAGCGGACAGGCGGTGAACGGCCTCAAAGCAAGGTACTCGATTTTGCCGCGGTCAGGGTTTCGAGGTATTTCAGTCATCTTCCGCGGCTACACATTCCCATACGGCGGTCGCGACTCTGAAATAGTCCGGGTTAGGCAAGGGGTTGTCGCAAGGTAGACGGAAGTGCGGCGCGTCGTACCGAAGGTCCACAGGGAAGTGGGCCGTTGAATCGTCATGAACGTCCCGGTCAGTGGTTTAATTCTACTTCCGCTCACGCTCGGGATCTTCTGCTTTTCATCCTATCTGGCGGAGTGGGCGATCTTCTGCGCGGTCCTGCAAGGCGCCGCGCTGGTAAACCTGGGTGGTGGCTTCGCAGTCGGGTTGTCACCATATTTCTTCGTCACCGCGCTTATCGCACTGAGCGTGGTGCCGCAGTGGCTTACCGGCAGAATGCGGTTTTTTGCGGACGAACCGGTGACACGCCATGCGCGCATACTGGTGACGTTCGTCCTATGGTGCGCCCTTTCCGCTTTTGTTCTGCCCAAGCTGTTCGAGGGGCTGCCGGTAGACTCTCCCCGGATCGGTGTGGATCGCGCTTATTTTACGCAGATGCCGTTGCATTGGAGCTTCAGCAACGCCGGGCAGGCCGGGTACATGATTCTGGACCTCATACTGGTACTTCGGCTCCTGCAACTGAGTGCGCACTCGGGCAGGCTAGAGCGCCTGGTCAATGCATTTTCGTGGTCGGGGATGTTCGTGGCGGCGGTTGGTGTCTATCAAATGGTCAGTCACTGGACGGGCCTGCCATTCCCTTCGTGGCTATTCAATAGCAACCAAGCGTGGGCGGAAGCGCCAAATCAGTTGATCGGCGCGGGCTTCTCTCGGATAACGGCAACCTTCGTCGAACCCTCCGAAGCGGCGAGCTTTCTGGCGGCCTGGTCGGTGTTCGAGCTGAGCTTTGCCATTGGGGGCGGTCGGCGAAACGGGCGGCACTGGCTGTGTGCGGCGGTCGGCAGTGTGTTGCTGGTCGCGACCGCATCCACGACCGGTTACGTCACGGCCGCAGTGATGTGGATGGTGATGGCGTGGGACTGCGTCAGCACGCTGCTGCGCTACGGGGTGATTAAAGTCAAGGGCACTTTGGCGGCGCTTGGACCAGTCTTTGCCGGGCTTGTCGCGCTGGCGTTTGCGCCAAGCGCATGGCTGTTGCTCGATGCGGTGGTTTTGAACAAAGGACAGTCCGCGTCCGCGCTGCATCGGGCGGCGACCTTTGGCCGCGCGGTTGAGGTTTTCGTCAGCAGTTGGGGTTTGGGCGTCGGATTAGGGTCGAACCGGGCGATGAGCGCATTCTTCTATGTCCTGAGCAACCTCGGAGTTCCAGGAGTCATTCTCATCGGGTGGCTGTTGTTGCAACTGTATCTCCAGGTTCGCGCCCAGCTTAGTAGTCCGTATCACGACCGCACCGCACGGATTTTTCTGTATGCGCTTGGCGCGGCGTTTATCGCCAATCTCCTCGCTCTGCTGGTTTCGGGAGCTGAGATCACCCAACCGCGCTTTTGGGTTCTCTGGGGTTTGCTCCTGGCCACTGTCAGATACAACTGGCTGCGGGAGAGGCGATTGCACGACAACACCGCCGCGGTTGCGGTAGCGCCGGAAGCCGGCGCCGACCGCATCCATGGGTACCGGTGGGCCGCGCCCGGCAAATCCGTCGCGGTGACTCACATCGGTCGGTGATCATCTAGATCTTCGCTGACGGTCGCGATAGCGGGCGCGCTGAGTTTCGAAGTCCAGGGAGCGCTATGGCGGAGAGCGCACAGGCGAGAACTATCAAAGTCTTCGTTCATCTCGGACATGGCTTCGGTGGCCGCACTTGGGCGGATCGGCATGCACTCGGTTTGATTCCAGGCCTGAACGATCGCCTCGCCTACGGATACTATCATGCGGCCGGCAATGGCTGGTCGGTCGAGTACTCGCAGGATGCGCGCGAAACCCATGTGAGAAGGCTCTGCCGGCTCGCGCTGCGCAGAGTGCTGGGTTTCGACCTGATCCACGCCTGGCGGAATCGCAGGAGGCTGTTTGCGGCCGATATCGTCTGGACTCATACGGAACTCGAGAATCTGGCGGTCCTGCTGCTGTTTCGCGCCCGCAGCCGGCGCTCCCGCCCCAAGATCATCGCGAACTGCGTGTGGCTGTTTGATTACTGGCCGGGATTGTCATGGCCCAGACGCGTCGTGTACCGCGAATTGCTCAGGCACACGGACGCGCTTACCACGTTTTCGCCCGCCAACATCAAGGTTGCTAAAACGATGCTGCCCGGCGTCCGGTCCGAATACATCCTGTGGGGGGCGACGACTGAAGACCTGAAGCGACCCGACAGGTCGCCAATGCATCATCCTCTACGTATAGCCTCCCTTGGCAGCGACATCCACCGAGACTGGAAGACTCTAATCAAGGCGTTCGGAAATCGGGAGCGCTATGAGGTAAGAATCGGATCGACCAGGATCAATCCGAAGCTCGTGGCAGGCGTCAGCAACGTCGCGCTCCTTTCTGTCGCGACCGCGAACGACGTCAAGGCCCTCTATGAATGGGCCGACATCGTGGTCGTCAGCTTGAAACCAAACCTGCATGCGTCCGGGATAACAGTGATCCTCGAGTCCGTCATTTTGGCCGTTCCTTTGGTATGTACGGATACGGGAGGACTGCGCGCTTACTTCTCTCCCGCTGAAGTCTGCTACGTGCCCGCATCCGCTCCGGTGGCGATGCGGGTTGCCGTTGAGGAGTTGGCCATGGGTGAGGAGCGCCGCTCCAGCATGCTGGTCAACGCGCAGCAGCGCTTGTTAGCCGCAAATCTGACCACCAAGGGCTTCGCCGAGCGTCATCGGCGATTGAGTGAAGAACTACTGCGGCAGGATCCGAAGTACAGCGTCGTTTGCGGCGCGGCACGCCGTATCGCTTGACCGCCGTACCCGGCGTTCCGCGGCGCAAATCACTACCTTCTGACGAATAATGAGTAATCAGGCTGTGCGGATTCTGCTCTTCGATACCAGCGCCCACGCTCTTCCCTGGCCCTTGTTTCTGCAGGACCTCGAGCATCTCGCGACCGAGCTGCCCGACCATTACGCCTATAGCTTCGTCGACGAAGCCGCGTTCCTCGAGCCCCGATCCATCGTCAACCGGGCCCTCACCCGCGGCCTCGACTGGTTGACGATTAACGTCGAGGGGCGGCGTACCCGCAGGCTCGCCTATGAGACGGCGGCGCGTTTTCTCGGCTACCGCCGCCACGCGGTACGCGATGCCGATCTCAACCGCAAATTGTTGGAAGAGGCCAGAGTGTTCGCTCCCGAATTGGTACTGGTCGTGATGGGTTTTCATATCTGGCCTCGAACTGTTGCGGCGATCAAAAGAGAGACCGGCGCTGTGATAGTCAATTATGCCACTGATGATCCCTTTAACGGACGAACTAGCACCCGGGACTTGCGCGCGGCGATTCCTTTGTATGACGTTTATGCCTGTACCAAAATGGCGACGATGGACGACGTTGTCATGGCGGGTTGCTCGAACGTTCAATACCTCAGGTTCGGCTTCCAGCCCTCGGTCCACTTTGTCGATCCTTCCGCAACGGCCGAGGAGCAAAAGCGGTTCGCGGCCGATGTTGCTTTTGTCGGCGAGGGCGATGCCGACCGGGTGCCCTTTTTCCGCGCGCTGATGAAAGCGATTCCCAGCCTGAATCTGGCGCTATACGGAGGCTTGTGGGAGCTTTGCCCCGCACTGCGCCGTTTCCATCGTGGGACGGTCCGCGGCCGCGATTTTCGCCTCGCGCTGGGCGGTGCAAAAATCGCGGTTAATTTGGTGCGCGTCCAGAACCGCGATGACCATGTGATGCGCTCATTCGAGGGTCCAGCATGCGGCGCCTTCATGCTCAACGAGCGCACTGAAGAACACCTCGCCCTATTCGCGGAAGGCCGCGAAGCGGCGTACTTTGAATCGCCAGAAGAACTTGCCGAAAAGGTGCGCTATTACCTCAACAATGACTCTGAGCGCGAACGCATCCGAAAAGCTGGTCATACAAGAACGATCACCGGGAGCCACACCTATCGCGATCGTCTGATGCAGATTCTGCAAATGGTCGAACCCGCGGTTACAAGAGCCGCGATCGGGCGAGTCGAGAATTGTGTGAGGGCACCCGGAAGAAGCGTGTCGAGGCGGGCTGGTCGGGGCGTTTGAACGAGATAGGCTTTACCGCTGGGAGCTGCCGAGGTCATTGAGTCGCGTGAACGCAAACTAGTCTGTATCCCATTAGTGAGTTTAGAAGGATGTTGGAGCATTTCGAGAATCGAGTCGGCGGCAACGCTTCAAATGAACGGTCGTCTGTGCGCATCGTAGTGACGGGCGTAATCATTGATCTTCTGCACCGGTTCGCCCAGGCTGAGGATCGCCTGCCGCGAAGGATCCCGCGGCGTCAACTTACGCTTCGCGTTTGGGCCGACCGCCGCGCCTGGGCCGCTCTCCTTAAAGGGAAAAGAGCCCTCGCGGAGGGCGGGCGGGAACTGTGCAGGTTGATTAAAAAAAACAACAGCGGAACATATTTTATGATCGCGGCCGTGGGCATCCTGCTCGCGTTACCGCGGCCCGCTTTCGCACAGCACGAGCGCAGAGCCAGCGCCCTTGCTCCCGTTGCCAAAGGAACCTTTGTTGTGAGCAGATTCGGCGCGAAGTGTGATGGAATTACCGACGACACGAAGGCGTTTCAAGCCGCCCTCGACGCGGCCGGTGCGAGATGTGAAACCAGGGGAGCCTATGTGAGCGCTGGATTTCAGACCGTTCTGGTACCCGATGGTGCGATATGCAAAGTGAACAGCGGGCTGACGGATCGCAGGAGCGACTGCGTCGGGATCGCGAGTTACGCCGGAGCAACGATCGACTTCAGGGGCTTGGCCAGCGGCCAGACCGCCCTGACCTTGAGGCATCTGGCCTATGGCGCGTATTCAGGCAACGTGGCGCGTTTTGAAAATATCCAGATGATCGGTCCGGGGCGAAGCAGCAAGACTACCGCTATAGCCAGCGAAACGCCCAACACTACTTACCGCCAATACAACATCGCCGGCTTCGGACACGGCTATGAAGTCCACAATGGCTCGTGGCTGAACCATTTCGTCAATACGTCAATTTCCGACTGCGATGTGGATCTCTATTGCGGCAGCGGCCTTAAGGATGCGGGAGAGCAGATCAGCTTCGAGGCCGGCACTCTTTTCAACAGTGGCCAGGGCATCGAAAACGATAGCTGCGAATTCAACATCAGCGATTCCTCGCTAGACGAATTCACCGGGCCGGCGGTAGTCAACGGCGGTGGCTCGACGCGCCTGAACAGCGATCATATCGAGTACGTCAACAGCACGGCCAGCGAACCGCTGATGGTGTCAAGCAAGGCTTGCAACGCGTGGGGCAGTATTACCATGGAAGGAGGGCAGATTCAGTTCGATCATACCGCGCCAAAAGCCTTGGCAAGAAATGACGGCGGACCGGGGCCGTGCGGCGGTGGCGGCTGGGGCTCGTACATTCGGATCAGCAATGTGTTCCTGGGCAACATTCCGATGAATTCCAACGGCGCGCCGGTAGTGACAGGTTCCAACTCCAGCCAGATAGCCGTCTGCCATGCCACTAAGGGTGACGGCGGAGGCGCGATGGGCAATGTCCCAAACATCGGGCGCGCAAATCTGCCGAATCAGGGTCAGTGTTGATGGAAGCGGGGAGGTCCGGCGGACGTGGTGGGTCCAGCGCGGGGTGGTAATCAACGGGCCTGAACAGACGGCGCATTGCGCGCGCTGTCCGTACAGTGCGGAAGTCTCGCGCCGCTTTTTTGACGCGGCTGGCCTTGTCTTAATTGCGGCTCCTGAGAGCGCGTCGCCGCGCCCACGGTGATCGGGAGAGCCTGTACTTCGTTCAGCATGACACGTTGCACGCCCTGAATTGATTTGCGCCGCGAGACCCTGGGGATTCACAAGGGGGCGGGAAGCCGAGCGAGTTTGAAGCTCGGCTACCCGCCCCCTTTGCGTTTCTGCGGAAGGCGTGGCGTCGAGTCTTGAACGGGCGGGTGCGGAGCGCCACTCGCCTCGCTTCAGCGCCAAATCGCGCACGCGGCGCTTCAGCGGTTATACGACTTTATTGGCGATACATCTGGGTCCACGATCCCAGCCGCTGACAAGATGGCCACTTGGAACGCACGGCTCAGCCGTAGTTCGAACAAATCCGCGAAGCGCTGCGAGCGGCTAAGCCTCTCAGACGAACTTGCGGGCTAATGCCGCATATCGGTCGAGCACCGGCCATTGCCGGTCCGGAGGCCCGACGGGAAGCATGAACACAATGCGATTGAATCCAAGTTTCAGAAGCTGCGGGATGCGCGCCTCGAGTCCGCCGCTGGGAGCCATCTCCTCGGCGATGAGCACGCTCAGATCGAACGCGTCCTGGGATCTTCCAAGCCGCACCGCTTCTGACTTTATGGCTTCGATTCCGCCCGCCAGGTCCACCCCGGCGTCAATTGGAATCCAGCCGTCGCAATATTCCGCGACACGCTTGGGAACCCATTTGGACCAGGCGCCCATAAGAACCGGCGGTCCGCCCGCTTGCACTGGCTTGGGCCAGCACCATATCGGATCGAAGTTCACGAACTTGCCGCGATACTCGGCCACGTCCTTCGTCCAGATTTCCTTCATCGCGAGAACCCGCTCGCGCGTAACCTTCCAGCGATCTTTGATATCGACTCCGTGATCAGCCATTTCCTCCGCATTCCAGCCTCCGCCGATGCCGAACAGGAATCTCCCGTTCGCCACTCGATCCAGGCACGCGATCATCTTTGCCAGATTCATCGTGTTGTGTTCAGGCACCAGGCAGACGCACGTACCCAGTTTGAGTTTCGTGGTAACGGCCGCCGCGGCGGTCAGACCGATGAACGGATCAAAAAATTCCTTGTAATACTCGGGCAGTTCGCCGCCCATCGGGAAAGGGCTCTTCCGGCTTGTCGGAATATGGGAATGCTCGCCGAACCAGATCGATTCGAGACCATGAGCCTCCGCCCACCGCCCCAGTTCCACGGGTTGAACCGTATAGTGTGTCGGAACCGCTATGATACCGAAATTCGCCATGGCCCACCTCTTCGTATTTTTTCAACGCTCGCCGGCCGCTAAGGAGTCCCACGGATTATGCGTGCTTTCGATCGTCACTGGAAGGACAAAGTTGATAACATATGTAGTGGACTCGGCAGGCTGCGACAACGTTTGTTCCCACAGGCGTTCGATTGGCGAACTTAGCCATCTCAGGGTCTGGATGGGCAAATTGCGGAGCGCCACAACTTATAGACACCGCATCAAGATAACAGTCGGCCTCGGAGCGTCCTCACGGCCACAGCGCGACAGGTGAGGGAAGCAGCCCAGAAACAAGTTCGGTTGCCTGACGATAGCCTCGGTCTAATCCATGTGCTTTTAAATTGTCTCATAATAGGTTGCCAATGCGGTTGTGCAACTGTGCGATTCGCGGCGCGTCGTCGGCGGGTTGTGGAGCCACCGCGCGAATGCGGAGCAGGCATCGTCGGTGGAGCGTGTGGGATTGATCGTCCGGCGATCCGTGAAGCAAAAAGGAGGTCGGCATGAGTAGCTCGCGTCAACTACACCTGGGTGCTTTTATGCGGCCTGTCAGCATTCACACCGCGGCGTGGCGCTATCCGGGCGGGTTGCCGGACGCGAACTTCAATTTCCGGCACCTCAAGCGCTTTGCGCAGACGCTGGAGCGGGGCAAGTTCGATGCCTTCTTCATGGCCGACCACCTTGCCCTGCTCAACATGCCGATCGAAGCGCTCAAGCGCAGCGCCACCGTAACTTCGTTCGATCCGCTGACGCTGCTGCCCGCGCTCGCAGTCGTCACCGAGCATCTGGGGCTGATCGCCACGGCGTCGACGACTTACAACGAGCCCTACCACGTGGCTCGGAAATTCGCCTCGCTCGATCACATCAGCGGCGGTCGCGCCGGCTGGAACGTGGTGACCTCCGGTAATCCGGACGAGGCGATGAATTTTGGCCTCGATGAGCATGTCGAGCATGCGGAGCGCTACCGTCGCGCGCGCGAGTTCTTCGACGTCGTGACGGGCCTATGGGATAGCTGGGCAGACGACGCCTTCATCCGCGACGTTGAGACGGGTGTCTATTTCGATCCCGAGAAGCTCCACGTCCTGAACCATAAAGGAGCGCACTTCAAGGTGCGCGGACCACTCAACATCGCGCGGCCGATTCAGGGCTGGCCGGTCATCGTACAGGCGGGCGCGTCGGACGCGGGCCGCCAGCTCGCGGCCGAGACCGCCGAAGTGATCTTCGGGGCCGGGAGCAACCTCGCGAGTGCGCGCGCCTTCTACGCCGACGTGAAAGGGCGGATGGAGAAGGTCAACCGTAACCGCGACCATCTGAAGGTTTTGCCGGGCGCCTTCGTGGTCGTCGGACAGACCGTCGCCGAGGCACGCGAGAAGCGGGCGCGGCTCGACAGCCTCGTGCATTATGACAGCGCCATCGCCTCACTCTCGTTCGCTCTCGGTCACGACGCGTCGCGCTTGGATCCGGACGGCCCGTTGCCAGCGATTGCCGAAAGCAATGCGAGCAGAAGTGGACGGGAGAGGATCGTGGAACTGGCGAAGCGGGAGAACTTGACGGTGCGGCAACTCGCGCAGCGTGTCGGTGGATTTGGCGGCCTGGCATTTGTTGGCACACCGGACACGATAGCCGGCCAGATGGAAGAATGGCTCTTTGCCGAAGCTTCCGACGGCTTCAACATCCTGTTTCCCTATCTCCCTGGCGGACTCGACGATTTCGTCGATCGCGTCGTGCCTGAACTGCAACGGCGCGGACTGTTTCGGCGCGAATACGAGGGAACAACGCTCAGGGAGAATCTCGGCCTGCCACGACCGGAGAACCGATTCTTCCCAACAGCGATGCATACACCTGGCGCTCGCTAGGCCGCTGCGCGATCTCCACTGTGGGCGCCGGCAGCTACACGGAGCGGTGCGGATCTCGGCAAACCGCCTTTCGTTTGAGTCGGAGCGGCGCGCGCCGCTCCGA
>JBOHWJ010000008.1:0-2368 GCA_050736495.1 Binataceae bacterium (SeqCode)
AGCGCGGAGTTGGCTGACGCGCTGAAGCGCCTCGAAGAGGAACGCGCCCGGCTGCGCGTCGAAACTGAGCGCCTCGCCGAGCGCGGACGTGCATTCGCCGCGCGCGAAGCCGAGGCGCTCGCCGCCGCCTCGCGCGCGCGTGCCCACGCCGAAGCGGAACGCGAGCGTTTTCGGAGCGAGGGCGCGCATTTGCTCGAGGAGCTACGACGTGACGGCGCCGCCGCGATGGAGGAAATCAAGACACGCGCCAAGCCGCGCAGCGAACTCAGCCGGATATTGACCAAGGCCAGCGACACTATCGCGAGTCTCGCGCCCACGCCCGAGCAGCCGCGCGAAGAGGATAGCGCGCCGCTTAAGGTCGGCGACGAGGTCGAGTTGGGCGAAATTCGCGGCGAACTGCTGGTGCTGGAGCCGGGGCGGGCGGTGGTCGCGCGCGGCGGACTTAGAATCGAGGTGTCGCCGGAGCGGCTGCGGCGGGCGCGCGCCGCCAAGGCGCAACCCACGCGCGAGCCGACCGTCACAGTCACGGCCGCTCCAAACGATCGCGCGGAGCTTAATCTTATCGGCATGCGCGCGACGGAGGCGTTGCGCAAGCTCGAGGAGTTTCTCGATCAGGCCTACCTGACCAATCGCAGCGAAGTGCGCATCGTGCATGGCATCGGATCGGGCGCGCTCAAGAAGGCGGTGCACGATTATTTGAGCTCGTCGCCCTATTGCGCGGCTTTCCACCAGGCCGAGCCGCATCATGGCGGTGCCGGCGCCACGATTGTCCAATTAAGCGCGTAACCGGCACGCGAACTTTCCGGCTCGCACTGTCTCGGTATTGGATTACGTCTCGCGGGACCAAATCGTAGAATCGGTCCCTGCGAATCTTCCGGGTCGGGCTTGACCGGAATCCCGACCGGCGATGCGATCGAGTTATGGTTCGCATTCGCGGCGGATGGGTGGTCTTCTATCCAATCGGTCTTTTGGGGCGCGGCCACATCCTCACTAATCGCGATCAGGAACGCATAGTGCGGCGGCGGCTCCGTTGGGGTTGCCTTGGAGCTTATGGGGTTTAGGCGGGCGGATGGCCGCTGCTCAATTTCACGTATAGACCCAACGCTCCGGCTCTGAAGCCGCAACTGCCTTGGCGCCGCGGCTTCTTTCACGCAACGGGCATGGAATGCCGCTCGATTACTCGCGCGATTAGAATTAAAATCCGGTTGCTCGACCGGCGTAACTCGGAGTCCAAGGCAATGAAAACCGAAGCTCACAACGGCAAAGTCACTCGCACCGAAACCGACAGCATGGGGGCCATCGAGGTTCCCGCCGACCATTACTGGGGCGCCCAGACCGAACGCTCGCTGATTCACTTCGCGATCGGCCGTGACATCATGCCGCGTTCGGTCATACGTGCGATCGGCGTGCTCAAGCGCGCCGCCGCGGAAGCTAATCGTGACCTGAAAAAGCTTGCCAGCGAGAAGGCCGACCTGATTGTCCGTGCCACCGACGAGGTAATCTCAGGCAAGCTCGACGCCGAATTCCCCTTGCGCATCTGGCAGACCGGCAGCGGTACCCAGACCAACATGAACGCCAACGAGGTCATCTCCAACCGCGCCATCGAACTGGCGGGCGGCACGATGGGCTCGAAGAAGCCGATCCATCCCAACGACGACGTAAACATGTCGCAGTCTTCCAATGACACCTTTCCGACCGCGATGCATATCGCGGCAGCCGAGGAGATGACCCATCGGCTCCGTCCCGCGGTGGCGCGCGTGATCGAGTCGCTCAGGGGGAAGCAGGCCGAGTTCGACGGCATCATCAAAATCGGCCGCACCCATCTGATGGACGCGGTGCCGCTGACACTCGGACAGGAATTCTCCGGCTACATCGCGATGCTGGAACAGGACCTCGAACGTATCGACCGCGTGCTGCCCGACGTAATGGAGCTGGCTATCGGCGGCACGGCGGTCGGCACCGGCCTCAATACGCATCCGGAATTCGACCAACGCTGCGCCGCCAAAATCGCGCAATTGACCGGACTGCCGTTCAAACCGGCGCCCAACAAGTTCGCCGCGCTGGCGGGCCATGAAGCGCTCGTGATGGCGAGCGGCGCGCTCAAGACACTCGCCTGTTCGCTGATGAAAATTGCCAACGACATTCGCTGGATGGGGTCGGGGCCACGCTGCGGCTTGGGCGAGCTGAGGCTGCCCGAGAACGAACCCGGCTCCTCCATCATGCCGGGCAAAGTTAATCCGACGCAGTCCGAAGCGATGACGATGGTATGCGTTCAGGTGATGGGCAACGACACCGCGATTTAGATTGCCGGGTCGCAGGGGAATTTCGAGCTCAACGTTTTCAAACCGGTCATCATCCACAACCTGCT
>JBOHWJ010000009.1:0-3404 GCA_050736495.1 Binataceae bacterium (SeqCode)
GAGGTACCGCCTGCAAGCGCAAACGCGATGCCGCCGATGGAACCGAAGATCGAGCCGACGAACACCGTGAAGAGCACGCCGATCCAGCCCAGAAATGCGCCGATCATCCCGAGCAGATAGACGTCACCCAGACCAACACCCTCGGCACCACGCAAAAAAATGTAGATTTGCCCCGTGATAAACAGAAAGCCCGCACCAATCGCGATACCGATAAGCGAGCTTTCCCAGCCAATCCCCGGCATCGCCAGCGTCGCCGCGATAAACCCGACCGGGATACCTCCGAACGTGATGATGTTCGGGATTACGCGCCAGTCATAGTCGATAATCGCGACCACGAACAGCGTGGCGCATAGGACGAAACGGGCGAAGCCGTCCCAGAACGGAAAGCACAGATACAGATAGAGCGCGGCGGCCGCGAGCGTCAATTCGGTCAGGAAATAACGAAACGGAATCGCATTGCCGCACATATGGCAGCGGCCGCGCAACGCCATGTACGCGACAATCGGAAGATTGGCCCACGCCGGTATACGCTCGTGGCAACGCGGGCAAAACGATCGCGGCCGCACGATCGAAACCTCTCGCGGTATCCGGTAGGCCGCGACGTTGACGAAGCTGCCCACACAGGCGCCGGCCAGGAATGCGACGATGGCGCCCAGCCATTGCGGTACTTCCAGCATCCGGCCGCCCCCTTCCGTGCTCAGGCCGCCGCCACGACGGTTACCATTACGCTGCGTTCGCGCGGACCATCGAACTCCGCCAGCATCACGCCCTGCCATTGCCCCAGTGCAAGCTTGCTCTCGCGTACCGGGAGATTGATGGACGTGCTCAGCATGACCGAGAGAATATGGGCCTGCGCGTTGCCCTCAGCATGACGATAGCCGGCCTGGTGCGGAACGATCCGTTCCAATTGGCGCAGCATATCGGAAGTCAGTTCAGGGTCCCAGTTTTCGGACACGATTACCGCGGCGGTCGTATGCGGTACGAACAGATTGCAGAGCCCGCTGGTCGCGCCGATCTTCGTAATTGCGAAGTTCACCTGGCCGGTGATTTCAACCAGGCCGACGCGCTCCGCAGTCTTGATTTTGAATTCCACCACGCGAATCAAGCTTACGTCGCCGCCGGGCGTAGTTCCATCGCTCTTTCCTGCTGACCGCCGCAAAAGCGCGCGTCAGCCGTTGCGGCCGATGCCGCACAACTAGCGTTGGCAGCGCGGGCAATAAAAGCTCGAGCGCTGGCCCACGACCACACTGCGAATCGCCGTGCCACATACGCGGCAGGGTTCGCCCTCGCGCCCGTAAACGTTGAGGCGACTGGCGAAGCGGCCGGGCTCGCCGCGCGAATCGCGATAACTGCGGAAGGTGGTGCCGCGGCTGCCAATCGCTTCATGCAGGATCGCGGGGGTCGCGGCGGCGATCTTCTCGATTTCGGCGCGGCTCACCTTGCCCGCACGGCGAGTAGGGCGGACGGCGGCGCGAAACAAAATTTCGGAAGCATAGATATTGCCGACGCCAGCGACGATGCGCTGGTCCATCAGGAGGTTCTTAATCGAGGCGGTACGCCCGCGCGTCCGGCGCCAGAAATAGTCCGCGTTGAATTCCGGGCTGAGCGGCTCCGGCCCAAGACTCTTCAATTCATCGACCAATGCCAGGTCGGACCGCCTGAGCAGTTTCATCAGGCCGAAGCGGCGCGGATCGTTGAAGACCAGACGGCTGCCGTCGTCGAGCACGAACTCGACATGGTCGTGGCGCGGGTCGAAGGCGCCGCCGGCGAAACCTTCACGCCGATGCGTCAGGCTGCCGCTCATCCCCAAATGCACCATCATTAAGTAATCACCGCTCAACTCCACCAGCAGGTACTTGGCGCGCCGCCCGATATTCTCGATGGTGCGGCCGGCGATAACGCTGGCGAAATCGGACGCGACGCCGCGGCGCAGACGCGGTTCCCTGACCGTGGCCGCCACCAGTGTGCGGCCGACCGCGGAGCGGGCAAGTATCCGGCGCAACGATTCGACTTCCGGCAGTTCAGGCATCGCGGATTTTCTCGCGAAACTCTTCTAGCATGGCCACAAGCGCGCGCGAGAGCCGCACGAAATCGGTGACCTCAAGCGTCTCAGCGCGCGCCGACGGCTGAATCGCCGCATGGACGAGCGCCGCTTCGACATGCACGGAGTCGGCCTTGAGCGCCTGGCCGAGCGCGTTGCGAATTATTTTGCGCGGCGCCGAGAAGGCGGCGCGAACCGTCTCCAGCACGGCGCGCTCCTCGGCGGAGGCGAAACCGGACGTGGCAACCGGTTCAAACACAAGGACTTCGGCATCGACTTGGGGCCGCGGATGGAAACTGCCGGCCGCGACACGAAAATGTTGCGGAATCTCCCAATAGAGCGCGGTGAAAACGCTCAGTGCGCCGTAGGCGCGTTCCCGCGGACGAGCGCGAATCCGTTCGGCGACCTCGCGCTGAAACATCAGCACCATCCGCTTGATGGCACCGCGATAGGCGCATAGCCGTTCGAGAATTGCGCTAGCGGCGTTGAACGGCAGATTGCCGATTATCGTGACCGGCGGCCGTTCGATAATGTCGTTGAAGGGCGTGTCGAGAAAATCACGATTCAAAACCGCGACCCGATGGTCGGCGGCGAAACGCGTCTTAAGTTGAGCGGCCAGCCGCGCGTCGAGTTCCACCAGGCTCAGCCGGCCGACCGTGGCGCACACTATGCGTTCGCTGAGGATACCGAGGCCGGGGCCGATTTCGACCACCTCGGCGGCGTCCGCGAGCGCGGCGGCCGCGACAATTCGATCGGCGATTGCGCCTTGCACGAGGAAGTTCTGGCCGCGCGCCCGGGCTGGACGTACGCCAGCCCTCGCCAGTGCCGACGCGGGATTGATCGCCGTCATAGCGGCAGGTTGGCCGCGGCGTCGAGCGTTAGCGGGTCACGCTCGCCGCGCAAGAGACGGTAGCCGCCGGCCAGTGCGATCATCGCGGCGTTATCGGTGCAATATTTTAGCGACGGCGCGACCATGCGGCGGCCATCGGCGGCGGCGGCGGCGCCCAGTGCCGCGCGCAGACGTGAATTTGCCGCCACACCTCCGGTAAGTGCGATAGTTCCGGCGTCGAGTTCGCGCGCGGCGGCGATCGTTGGCCGCACCAGCATCTCAACCACCGCTTCCTGGAAACTCGCGGCGAGATCCTCGGGTAAGGTAGCCGCCCCGGCCTCGCTGGCTAAAAAGAGCGCGACCGCCGTCTTGACGCCGCTGAAGCTGAAGTCGAGTGGCGCGGCTTTGACGCGCGCGCGGGGAATCCTGACGCGCTTTGGATTCCCACGGCGTGAAAGCTCGTCGATCACCCTACCGCCCGGATAGCCCAGCCCCATCAGCTTGGCCACCTTGTCGAAGGCCTCGCCGGCGGCG
>JBOHWJ010000010.1:0-1690 GCA_050736495.1 Binataceae bacterium (SeqCode)
TCGCTGCACGTCGAAACCGGCCGTGGCAGTGCGTATACTGCTGAACAATCAGCCGCCCAGGTTGGCGCGGAAGTGCGCGAGTTGATCCACACCGTTTACCACGTAAATGTTTGCGAGCACGTCGTACAGATGAATCTGGGCGCCCGCGATATACAGTTCGGAGTGATACACGGTTATGGCCGAAGTCGAATCGACATTCTCCTGTGGCCTGAACGTGAAAGCGCCCGCGTCCTTGAAGACGCCGGTCATCAGGTAGACCACTGGCAGTTCCGCGCTGCGTCCCTGGCTGGTGTACTGCTCGAGGTTTCCGCGTACCTGGAATGAATGTGACACGAACGGACTGGCTACCGCGCTCAGCGCTTCCGGGTACAGCGACGCCCACTTGATCCGCGCCTCCAGTTTCTCGACGCCGGCCCAGAACTCCGCCGTCCCCGCCATGCCCAGGCCCTTGTGGTCGATCATCCGATGCTTGGGCTGCGCGACCTCGATCTCCTCGGCCCTTCCCAATAGCCCAATGCCGTCCATATAGATGTTTGCGTTCGTGATCCGGTTTACCGCTACGTCCATGGTCTTTCCTTAAGCGCTGCATTCGCAGCGCGGATGCGCACGTCGCAGACTCCTCGGCTCGCTACTAGTCCCTTACGCAGTTCGCAGACTCACTTGCTTGGATTCACGTCGTTCCGCCTGGCGTGGCTCCGTCGGCGTCCAGAGGCCATCCCCTACGCGGCCGCGGTCAGCGAGTTGCTATTGGAGCCGGCCGATCCGCTCAGACCCGACAGCAGGGTGGTGTCGATATAGACGTTGAAGGTCAGGCGCTCGGCCGGGGGCGGCGGCATCACGTCGATATCGAACACGAGTTGCCCGGCCGCCACCTGGCTGGCTGGATTTTCCGCTGGATCGTAGCTGGCCGACCCCGCTATCAGGGCGCCGCGCTGGATTAGCGTGCGGACAAACGCGTTGACGCTCGCCAAAATCGCCGTGATCAGCGCGTTGCTGATAGGCTGGTCGATAAACTGGAGCATCGCGAGCTCCACCGACTCCTCGATCACGTCCATCGTCCGTCGGACGCTGATGAAGTTGGCCGGGGTAGTGGTCGCCGGGTACGCGGCCGTGCGGTTGCCCCATACGCGCAGGCCGGTGCCGAAGGCGTTGAAGACGGTGACTATTCCCGCCGCGTTGAGGTTGTTGACATCGGAAGCGGCGTCCAGCAGCGAGGCGTATAGCGTCACGTCCGGGCCGAAAATCTCATTGATTGGGGTGTTCGAGGGCGACCACCAATAGCCATTCGCGAGATCCTTCGCCGCCATCGCGCCGGCCACCCATTGCGAATACGGTCCAATCGCGTTTCGGTTCGCCACCGCCGGCACCGGTGTGGTTCCGTTGAGGCCGACACTGGTTGGCACCAGTCCGGTGTCGTAAAAGGTCTCTTGCGGATAACACAGGATCGCGCGGTTCGAACTGGTATCGAAGGAATTGCCGGCGGCGCCACGGTTTGCGATCGCCGTTGCCGGTGCGGTCGCGGGTGGCGAGTCGATCAGCGCCATCGCACGCAATGATTCCGCCAGGGCCAGCTCGGCCGCCGCCGCCTCGGGGTTCTGCGAATAGCCCGGCGCAATTAAAATCTTCGGGAAGAAGCCCAGCGTGCCATACGTGGTCATGAACGCCTGCATGCCACTGTAGGCCGCTCCGC
>JBOHWJ010000011.1:0-4483 GCA_050736495.1 Binataceae bacterium (SeqCode)
GGATGGAAGACCTCGAGCGCCTCTAGCTTCTCACCCAAACCGGCGAACAGTATCGGCGCCCCGGTGACGGCGCGCACCGAAAGCGCGGCGCCGCCACGCGCGTCGCTGTCGAGCTTGGTCAGAATGAGCCCGGAAATCTTCAGACGGTCGTGAAAACCCTGGGCGACGTTGACGGCATCCTGGCCGGTCATCGCGTCGGCCACCAAGATGATGTGATGCGGTTGGGCGGCGGCCTTCAAACGCGCCACCTCCTCCATCAACTCGTCGTCAATTTGCAGACGCCCCGCAGTGTCGATCAGCAACGCGTCGTTGCCGCCGACTTCGGCGCGCACCAGGGCACGGCTAACAATTTCAACCGGGTCCTGATCCTCGCGGCTATCGGCGACTGGTACGCCTATCTGTGCGCCCAGCACACGCAATTGCTCCATCGCGGCCGGGCGCCTGACGTCGGTTGAGACCAACAGCGGATGGCGCTTGCGTTCGTTCTTGAGGAAACGCGCGAGCTTGGCCAGCGAGGTGGTTTTACCTGAGCCCTGAAGGCCAACCAACATGATCTTGACCGGCGGCTTGACCTTGAGGTCAAGCTCGCGCGCGCTGCCGCCCATCACCTCGCACAATTCGGTCGCGACGAACTTGACGAAATGCTGCTCTGGCGTGAGCGAGCGCAGCACCTCCTCGCCCATGGCTCTCGTTTTTACATGGTCGATGAAGTCGCGAACGACCCGGATATTGACGTCCGCTTCAAGCAGGGCGAGGCGCACTTCGCGCAGTGCTTCCTCGATATTGCGTTCGGTAATGCGGCCTTGACCCTTGAGTTTCTTGAAGACGCCTTCAAGCCGGTCGCTCAACGTGTCAAACATGGATCTGAACTTTAGCTATGGGGTGACGGCGGGCGGCGGCGGCTCGTCCGGATGCCTCGAGTATCGGGTTAGTCTACCAATCCCATGACGTTAAGCTAGCCCCCTCGCATTGTCAACTTCGGCCATTGAACCGGAGAAATTTTCGCCGAGATGTATCGCGCGGAACATTTTCGTCGAAGGCAGCGAGCCGCCGTCTGGCAGTCTGCGCGGCTTAACCCGATTTCACTGGCTTCCCGGCGCCAACACTAGAGCGGCATGCGGTCAAGAGAACGGTACTGGATGGCCTCGCTCAGGTGATGCGCGCGGATGGGGCCGCCGCCGTCGAGGTCGGCGACCGTGCGTGCGACCTTGAGGATACGGGTATAGGCGCGGGCGCTAAGGCCCAGCCGGTTGACCGCGAGTTCGAGCAATCGTTCGCCGCCGGGCTCGACCTGGCAATGCTCACGCAGTTCACGCGCGCCCATCTGCGCATTACAGAAGAACGAGGTTGCGCGAAAACGTTCGAGTTGCGAATCGCGCGCACGGTTGACGCGATCGCGAATCGCGTCCGAGGGTTCGCTGGCTCCGCGCGTGGTCAATTCCTTGTACTTCACGGCCGGCACTTCGATATGGATATCAATCCGGTCGAGCAGCGGGCCCGAGATGCGCGAACGATAGCGCTGGATCGTGATGGGCGAGCAAGTGCATTCGTGCTGGGTGTCGGTATAGAAACCGCACGGACACGGATTCATCGCGGCCACCAGCATCACGGTCGCCGGAAAGGTTAGAGTGCCCATCACGCGCGCGATGGTGATTTTGCCGTCTTCGAGTGGTTGGCGCAGGACCTCGAGCACGTTCTTGCGGAACTCCGGCAATTCGTCCAGGAACAGTACGCCGTGATGGGCGAGGCTGACTTCGCCCGGCCGCGGCATCGGTCCGCCGCCGATAAGACCGGCGTCCGAGATAGTGTGATGGGGCGAACGAAAAGGCCGTGTCGCGATCAGCGCGCGGCCGTCGAGCAGGCCAACCACGCTGTGAACCTTGGTGGTCTCAATCGCCTCGTCCAGGGTCATCGCCGGCAAAATCGTCGGCAACCGCTTGGCAAGCATGGTTTTGCCCGAACCCGGTGGACCAATCATGATCACGTTATGCCCGCCGGCGGCGGCGACTTCGAGCGCCCGTTTGGCCTGTTCCTGGCCTTTGACGTCGCTGAAATCGATATCGTAGCGGCCGGCCGCGTCGAACAACCGTCCGAGGTCGACCGTCGACGGCTCAATTTCGCGTAATCCCCCGATAAATTCGAATGCCTCGGTGAAGGTATCGACCCCAATTACCGCGACCCCCTGGCCGACGACCGAGGCTTCGGCGGCGTTTTCGCGCGGCACCACGATACCGGCGATGCCGTTGGCGCGGGCGAGCAACGCCGAGGGCAGGGCGCCCTTGATTCCCTTGATGCGGCCGTCCAGCGCCAACTCGCCGAGCACGATATATTCGCGCATGCGGCTCTGATTGTTCATTACGCCGCCGGCCGCCAGAATCGCCAGCGCCATCGGCAAATCGAAGGTCGAGCCTTCCTTGCGGGTGTCGGCGGGCGCCAAATTTACCGTGATTTTGCGACTTGGAAACTCGTAGCCCGAATTGCGAATGGAGGATTTGATGCGGTCGAGCGCCTCGCGCACAGCGCCTTCGGCCAATCCCACCATTCGAAAAGCCGGCACTCCGTTCGAGATATCGACTTCAATTTCCACCTTGAAGGCATCGACACCCGAGAGGGCGCTGGAAAGTGCACTTGCGAGCAAACTATGACCGTCCGTGCCGCTATTCGGCCGAGCCGCATTAGCTAATGCAAGCTAACGCACAGTAGACAAGCGTAATCCGCAAAGCGCAAGCCCCTGCTCAGGAAAACCCGCCTCACCTGCGCGGAACGCGACGCCCGTGACTTCAAATCGGGGTAACCTGGCCTGCATCTGCTCATGGAAAGACCGCCTTGTCGGCGATGAGGGAGTCGCATTCGGTGCGGCTCAGGCCTAGCAGTTTCCTCAGCACGTAGTCGTTGTTCTCGCCTATCTCGGGCGATACCGTGCGAATCGACGCCGGCGTCGCCGAATATTTCATTGGAATACCGGTCACGTGAGTGAGGTTGCCGTCGGGCAGTTTGACTGTGCCCCAGAACTCGCGCGCCTTGAGCTGGCGGTCGCGCGCGCAGATATCGGCGCCATTGGAGACCACGCCCGCCGCCACGCCCGCGCGCTGCAGTGTCTCCATCGCGTCCTCGGCGCTACGCTCGGCGGTCCAGCGCGAGACGTTGGCGTCGAGTTCGGTGCGATGGCGCATGCGCAGGTAGAGCGTGCGGAACCTTGCCTCCGAGGCCCAGCCAGGCGCGCCAAGCGCACTCGCGAAGCGGTCCCATTCGGCCTGCGTACGCACCGAAATCGCGACCCAGCGGTCATCGTCGTCGCCGAGCGGACGGCATCGATAGACCCCGTGGGGCGCCGATGGCGGTTCCTGCGACTGGTAGCCGAAGGGCGTTTGCTCGCGGCCGTTGACCGCAATATCGAGCAGTGACGGTCCGACCACACTGACCGCGGCCTCGAACTGCGATAGGTCGACGAACTGACCCCGGCCGGTGCGCCGGCGGTTCCACAGCGCCATCAACGCGGCGAGCGCTCCCGTGTATCCGCCCGCCATGTCGGCGTAGGAGTAGCCGAAGCCGGCCGGCTCGCCGCCCTCCTCCGCCATCAGCAGCGTATAGCCGCCGAGCGCCTGCAAGGTCGGGCCGTAGCTGACATAGTTCGAGCGTGGCCCGGTATGGCCGAGGCCCGACATGCTGACGCATACGATGTCCGGTTTGATTTTGCTCAGGCTCTCGTAATCCATCCCCCACATGCGCATCACGCGCGCCGAAAAGTTGTCCATCACGAGATCACTGACGGCGGCGAGTTTGCGCGCGACCTCGACGCCGCGCGGGTGCGCCATGTTGACCGCGATCGAGCGCTTGTTGCGATGCAGGTCGCCCTGCAGACCAATCTGGCGTGAGCCCGGGGGTCCGGGCTTGCGCTCGAGCTTGATCACTTCCGCGCCATGGTCGGCGAGGATGCGCGTGGCGACCGGCCCGGCCACCACCCAGGTGAAATCCAGTACCCTGATTCCTTCAAGCGGCAGGCGGCCCATCTCAGATAATCCCCTCGGCGGCAAGTGCGGCGAGTTCGGCGCAGTCGAGATTGAGGTCGCCGTGCAGAATTTCGCCCGTATGCTCCCCGATGAGCGGCGGTCGGCGCCGCACGCGCCATGGGGTTCCGTTGAACACGTAGGGCGCGCCGGGATAGCGGAACCTGCGCCCGAGTTCCGGATGCTCGACTTCGGCGAAGAAGCCGCGCGCCGCGAGCTGATCGTCCTCGAACAGCGCCTCGGGCGTGCGCACCGTCGCGTATGGGAGCCTGAGCGTCTGTGCGCGGTCGAGCAGTTCGTCGCGGTCGTAGCTCTTGACCCAATCGTCGAGCACGTCAAACAAATGCTCGGCGTGCTCGGCGCGGTAGACGATGTCCTCCCATTCGGGCGCCGTCAGGTCCTGCGCCTTGCCGTCGCCCGCGGCCCATTGGACCAGCGAAGTCCAATCGCCGAGCGAACAGTGCATTATATAGCCG
>JBOHWJ010000012.1:0-3495 GCA_050736495.1 Binataceae bacterium (SeqCode)
CCTCGCAACATCGTTCCCTGATCAGGTTGAAGCGCGTGGCGCGAGGGCGCGGCGGTGGGCTGGGCGGGGCGGGCCGTACCGGGCGGCGGCGGCGGAGAGCATGCCGGCGACTTCATTACGCAGCACCTCGGGCTTCAGCACTTCGATCCATGGGCCAAAGCTCAGAATCCAGTTGCGCAGCTCGACCGTGCCCCGCATGCGCATCGTGAGCACGGTCTTGCCGCCCGGCCCCGGCTGAAACTTCTGGCTCGGATGGATGGTGCGCGAGCGCAGGTAGGTCTCGGTGTCCTCGCTCAGCACCAGCAGTTCGACGTCGGTTTCCTCGCCAGAGACCAGGCCGAACACGCCCTCGGTGTACTTGGCCGGGTCATAGGCGCGCGGCAGCGCGAAGCGGATCGGATGGCCCTGGTCGTCGTGCGCGAATTCGACATCGTGCATGCGCTCGACCGCGAGATAGATGATGGTATCGCCGTGGTCGCTCTTGCCGAGCAGGTAAAGCCCGCCGCGGTAGGCGAGCAGCGTATAGGGATCGAACTGATGCGATCGGCCGCCGCCGCCGATGGCACGATATTCGATGCGCAGGCGATGCTGGTTCAGCAGGGCGCGCAAAATTACGTCGAGATACTCGTCGAACTTGCGATAATCCTTGGGCACGTACGCGACCGTATAGAATTTGCGCTGAAGATCCTCGAGCCGCATCCGCTGCGACGGCGGCATCGCTTCGTATACGCGGTCCCACAAGTCCTCGACTCCCTGTTCGAGCACCGTGCCGCTGAGAAAGCGAAGAATCGTGAGGGTGAAAAAGAGCGAGGCGGCCTCGAACGCGTTGGAGCCCGGAGTCTCATGCGGATCGATGAAGCGCAGCATCCGACCGTTGCCGCGCGAGACAACCTCGATTACGGGCTGTCCGTAGCGTTTCAGGAAGCCGCTTTTGAGCGCCTCGATGTAGCGTGCAAGCGTGCGCTCGGAAATGTCGAAGCGGTGGCATATTGCCTCGAACCGCCATCCCAGGCGCCGCTCGCGCAACTCCAACAGTAGTTGCGCGATGCGCGTCGCGCTGCCGTAGGTGGGCCGGCGTCCCTTGCGTGCCACGGTTGGTTCGATACCTCCGGTCGGTCGAAGCCTAGTTCACGTTAACGACAACGGTTGTCAGTTCGTGATGCTAATGGAAAGCGCGGCGCCGCCCAAACACTGCCAGTAGGAAAATAATTGCGAAAAAAAGGGGGTGTCGGACTGGCTACGGACGCGCGCGGAGCTTCCGCGTATCGCCGACGCGGGTGGTGACACCCGCATGATCGAAATAATCGAGCAGCGCGATCGCGAATTTGCGTGACGCTTTGAGCAGGTCGCGATAGACCGCCGCGGTAATCTCGTTGCCGGCCGCGAGCCGTTCGAGCAGTTTGGCGCGCGCGGTTTCGAGCGCGCCGCGGTCGAAATAAAGGTCGGTCGCGACTTTGACTACGCGCCCCTCGCGCTCCATCGCATTCAACACGGTGCGCAGGCGCGCAGGTCCGGCGGGCCCGAGTTTGAGGGTCTCCGCGAGTTGCTTCAAATCGGGCGGCTGAAATTGCGCCTGCTTGAGCGTTTCCTCGATGCGGCGGCCGAGTTTGCCGTCGTCACCACCGAGCTGCACGCGATGGGTTTTGAGCCGGAGCGTGCTTTCCTCACGCACGATTTCGGATTCGCGGCTGATGCGGTCGACCAGGCCGCGGAAGGCGCGCGCGCCGACCTCGTAGGGCAATCGTTCGCGCAGTGCCTCCATTTCGAGTCCCGGCGAGAGCGGTTCGCCGCGATGATGCGCGGCGAGCGCGGCTGCGGCGAAGCGCTTTAGCTCGTCCCATTTGGCGGCGGTGGTGAAGCCCTCCTCGTCGCCGAGTGAGAGCTTGACGAAGCGCGTATCCTTGAGCGCCGCGTCCACTTCGCGCGGCGGCGCGTTGAGCAATTGCGCGATACGCGCGGCCGGGACCGCAAAGCTGTCCTGCAGGTTGAGCAGCGCTTCGACCGCGGCGGGGCCAAACTCGCCGCCGAGCGCATTGAGATGCTTCAGGTAAAGGTCGAGCGGCTTGCGCACGCGCCGCCCGAGCGGATTGAGGACGACGCCGCCGCCGAGTGTGCGCAGATTGGTTTCATCGCGAATCACGAAGCGGTCGCCGGTGAGCGCCACCACCGGGTCCTCGAGCACGAGTTGCGTCAGCGCCCTTTTCTTGGGCGCAATCTCGCCCGGCGCCTCCAGCACAATCGCACGCCCGATGGCTTCGGCGGTACCGATAAAGAAACGCACGCGCTGGTTGTTCTTGAGCGGGCGCTTGGCCGCGGGGCGGATTTCAAGCCGCGCGTCCAGTCGCGCGGTGGTAAGCTCGAGGCGGTCGTCGGCGAGCACGAAGCCGCGCTTGAGTTCGAGCCGCTCGGCGCCGGTGAGATTGAGCGCCACGCACTGGCATAGCCCCGCGCTCTCGCGCGACTCGCCGTGCACCTGGATCGAACGCACCCGCACCTCCTGGCCGTCGGGCAGCACGCGAAGCTTCTGCCCCAGGCGCACTTCGGCGCCCATCGCGGTGCCGGTCACCACCGTGCCGTGACCCTTGATCACAAAGGCGCGGTCGAGCGGCAGGCGGAACAGGCCGGTCGCGCGGCGCGCCTGGAAACCTTCAAGCTGCCGCGCCATCTCGGCGCGCAAACGGTCGAGGCCGGCGCCGGTGATGGATGAAACCGCGAGGATGGGCGAGCCTTCGAGGCCGGTGCCGTCGGCCAGCAGTTCGATTTCCTCGCGCACTTCCTGAAGCCGCTTTTCGTCGGCGAGGTCGGCCTTGGTGATGAGAAAGATGCCGCGCGAGACGCCGAGCAAATGGAGGATGTCGAGGTGCTCTTCGCTTTGCGGCATCACGCCGTCGTCGGCGGCGACGGTGAACAGCACGAGGTCCATGCCGTGCGCCCCGGCCAGCATGTTGCGGATGAAGCGTTCATGGCCGGGAACGTCGACCACCCCGGCGCGGGTGCCGTCGGGCAGGGTGAAGTAGGCAAAGCCGAGGTCGATCGAGATGCCGCGCTCTTTTTCCTCCTTGAGGCGGTCGGTGTCCTGGCCAGTGAGCGCGCCGACGAGCGCGGTCTTGCCGTGGTCGATATGGCCGGCGGTGCCGATGATGGCGTGGCTGACGGATGAAGCCATAGTCGCCGTGAAGCTTACACCGCAGCTCGGTCAGCCCGGAAGTGAGGCGGGCCAGAATCGCTTTGCGAAGCTGCGGGCTTTACAAGGACCAGCATCGCAAATGCTAGCCCGGAGTAGCTCAAAAAAGGCCGGCGGTTGGTGGACCGCCGGCCGGTGTGATCACAATGAATCCGAGCGTGTCTCAGCGCATCTGCTTGGCGAACATCTCCATATCGAAATAGTCGCGCCACGCTTTGATTTTGCCGGCGGCAGTGGTCTCGAACACTCCGACCACAGGAAGCGAGACCTTCTTGCCGTTGGCCTCGAACGAATCGACCCGTTCGTTGAAA
>JBOHWJ010000013.1:0-5909 GCA_050736495.1 Binataceae bacterium (SeqCode)
TCGAGGGGCTGCTGCGCCACGCCTCGCGCCATGCGGCGGGTGTGGTGATTTCGGATCTGCCGCTCGCCGACCTGGTGCCGCTCTATGCTGATAAGGAGCGCACGGAGGGCGCCCTCGCGATAACGCAGTACTCGATGAAGGGCGTCGAGGAAATCGGGCTCATCAAGTTCGACTTCCTCGCGCTCAAGAACCTGACGCTCATTAGCAACACGCTCGAACTTATCGCGGCGGACGGTAAAACTCGACCTGACCTGACCAGGCTCAACCTCGACGACCCCGAAAGCTATCGCCTGCTCGCGCGCGGCGACACCGTGGGCGTCTTCCAGATGGAAGGTTCGGGTATGCGCCGGTTCCTGACGGAACTGAAACCGTCGTCGTTCGAGGACGTGATCGCGGCCATCTCGCTGTTTAGGCCGGGCACGCTCGACGCCGGCATGGTCGAGCCCTTTATCCATCGCAAACATGGCAAGGAGCCGGTCGAGTACGACCATCCGCTGCTTGAGCCGGTTTTGCGCGACACTTACGGCGTTATCATCTACCAGGAGCAGGTGATGCGCGCGGCGCAGGCGCTGTCGGGCTACACGCTCGAAGAAGCCGACATTTTGCGCGCCGCGATGGGCAAGAAAAAGATTGACGTGATGGAGCGCGAGCGCGAGCACTTCATTTCGGGCGCGGTCAACAACGGCGTCGATCAGGCGCTGGCCGAATCGATTTTCGAGAAAATCGCGACCTTCGCCTCTTACGGTTTCAATCGATCACACGCCGCCGCCTACGCGCTCACCACTTACACCACGGCCTACCTTAAGGCCCATTTCCCGCACGAGTTCATGGCCGCGCTGATGTCGCTCGACATGGACGACGCCGCCAAGACCTACAAGAATATCGCGGCGCTGCGCGAGATGCGCATCGCGATTCTGCCGCCCGACGTGAACCGGAGCCGGGTCAAGTTCGCCGTCACCGGCGAGGCGATTCGCTTCGGCCTCGGCGCGATTCGCGGTGTCGGCGTCAAGACCGCCGAAGAGATAATCGCGGCGCGCGAGAAGAGCGCGGCGTTCACGGGCATCGCGGATTTCTGCACGCGCCTCGGCACCCAGACGGTCAACCGCCGCGTGCTCGAAGCGTTGATCAAGTGCGGCGCTTTCGATTTCACCGGCTGCGCGCGCGCCGCCATGAATGCGCAAGTCGAAGACGCGCTCAAGCTGACCCAGCGCGCCGAAAGCGACGCCGCCAAGAACCAGATAAGCCTGTTCGGCAAGAGCGCCGAGCCGGCTGCGCTTGGACCGCGCGCGGCCGTCGCCGAGTGGCCGCAAAAGGAGCTGCTCAAGTACGAAAAGGAGACGCTCGGCTTCTATATCACCGCGCATCCGCTGGACAAGTACGACCATGAATTACGCCGTATCAGCGGCGTCACCACGGCCGACCTGCCCGCCGCGCCCGACGGCAGCCAGGTCCGTATCGCGGGCGTGGTGCAGGCGCTCAAGCTCAAGAACAACAAGGCGGGCAAGCGCTACGCCACCTTCTCGCTCGAAGATCGCGACGGCGTGGTCGAATGTATCGCATGGCCCGAGACCTACCAGAAATACGAAGCGGTGCTGACTGGCGACGAGCCGGTGGTGGCCAAGGGCAAGCTCGACGTCGACGACGAACGCGCGCAAATCATCCTCGACGAGCTGAAGCCGCTGGGCTCGGCGCTGACCGACTCAGTACGCGAAGTGCGTATTCGCGCGCCGCGTAGCCGCATGGAGAATGGCGACCTCGAAAAGTTGAAGGACTTGCTGCGCCGCTATAGCGGGACTTCGCTGACCTATCTGCATCTCGGTTTCGACGATGGCCGCGAAGCGATTTTACTGCTGGGCGATAATTATCGCGTGGCGCCGACCGAGAGTTTCGTGGCCGAAGTGGAGCAACTGCTCTCGCCCAATTCCGTGCAACTACGGTAAATGATGCGCGTGGCATCCGCATCTTGACTTTTCAGTTCTGGCGACAGGCGCCGCGCACTACGTCGCTCGCGAAGCTCAATCGCAGTTACCGTGATCTCCGGCACAATTCCGAACGGGACCCCTGGAGGCCCGCTGATTGCGTCGAAGCGATCGCACCGGGCCGGCTGCAAGCGTGAACGGTTGTGGTCAGGCCGGTCGAAAACATAGTAGCTCAGATTTCACGCTACGGATGCCGAGGAAAGCATGTGGTCCGACAAGCTGCTTGATGCGATTCTGGAGCGACGTTATTCGAACGCGTGGCCGGAAAAATTCAAGGCCGGGTTCGAGGCTCTTTTCGGTGGCGACGGTGGCCGTTATCCCGATAGCGCGAAGCGTCAAATGACTCTGCGCGCGCCAGCGCCTTCGGAAGGCAATGAGGGAATCGTACCCTTTGCGGCGCTCATTCATCCGAGCAATCCCAGTTCGGGACCATACGGCGGAACCTCACTTGCGGTTTTCCCGGGCGATGATGCGCCTTGCCTAATCTCGCTTGTAGTTGGGACCAACGGCCTTGCACCCGACGAAGGAATTTTGGGACGCCCCGGGCATGCGCGAAAAGTAGCGGCGATTTGCGCATGGTTGAACAGCGGAAAGCGAAGACTAGTGGCGTGGTCCAAGCACGATCCGACGCGCCTGGATCAACGGGTGCCGGCCGAGGTTGCCGAGGAGTTTGGGAAATACTCCGGGGCGATCGGCAAGTATGGCCATGTCCTTTACGCCTTGTACGCACCCGGGTCCGATCGGAGCGAGGCGGTCGTGGCGCTAACCGCATTCCTGGATTTTATGTTTGACGAGCGGGGCATTCGTCCGCTCGCGCGTTTTGAAGCGGATTGCGGCGAGATTCGGCAACGCTGGTTCCATCATCTGATGCCCGAGGTGTCAAACCACGACGTCGCCCAACTTCTAAACGAACGGCGCTACGTGATTCTGCAGGGCCCCCCAGGAACCGGTAAGACGCACATGGCGCGCGAGTTGATCGCGGCGGAATACAAGGGGCGCGGCCGGACTATCCAGTTTCACGCCAACACGACTTATGAGAATTTCGTCGGCGGGCTGGCGCCAAGAACTTCGTCGGAAAGCCTCGGATTTCAATTTGCCCCGCAAAAGGGCTTCCTGACTCAAGCCGCGGAGGCAGCTAGAAGTGCCGGCGGAAAGTACCTATTGCATATCGATGAGATAAATCGCGCTGATTTGTCCAAAGTTCTTGGCGAGGCGATCTATCTCCTTGAGCCCGACGACCTGGTGCAACGGGTAATCGATTTACCATATAAATTTTAACCGCCGACTGGGGATCGACTGTCGCTGCCTGACAACTTGCACATACTCGGCACTATGAATACGTCGGATCGCAGTCTCGCTATCGTTGATATCGCGATTCGGCGGCGATTTGCGTTCACGAAGCTCTGGCCCCAAATGTCGGTGGTTGAGCGCAACGGTGGCGACCTTATGATGCAGGCCTTCCAACGTCTACTGTCGATTTTTGTCGATTACGCGACCGAAGATGCGATGGACCTGGTTCCGGGCCACTCGTACTTTCTGGAGGCGAATGAACAGAAGGCGCGGAGGCAACTCGAGACGACGCTGAAGCCACTGCTGGAGGACTACCTCGCGCAAGGTTACGTTTCGTCGTTCGCGGAGGCCGTGCGCTCGTATGTGCAATGGATCGATTCGCTGTGAGCCCTGTCGCGAAGAGGGTGCGCGGTCGGCAGCGAGGGCGATCCTATTCGCGAATAGAGCCAACAACACTGTTCGAGCAGCGATGCTTCGAAGCGAGGGACTCCGCTGTAACTCGCCTTTCCGCGAGCTTTCTGCTTCGCGGCCAACCGTCTCGCGATCCCTCGTCACAGATCGCGCGGCTCGCCGACCAGCTAGTAAACCTGAACCAAAATTCGCTCCGCCAACTCGACGTGAGCGTCGAGCCGCGCTATCGCAACGCAACCATTGAACTGGATATTCACACTGGTATCCGCGTTGGGGCGATTCCACTAATTTCTCCGACGAGCGGACGATACGATTACGGATTGGTGGTTCGACCGCGCTTCGACTGGCCTGGAATCGGCCCGATACTCGGAGCAACCGGCTGGCGGGTGATACCTGGGGCGCTGTCGATGCCCTTGCTGCCGCGATCCGAGCGACGCGTGCCTCCATGGGTGTTATCGACGATTGTGCTGTTCCGGCTCAAGGGATTGCTCGATCAAATAGAGCGTCGATTCGAGATCACTAGCGAGGAGCGATCATCGCCGCGAGGCACGATTGACTGGGGCCGGTATCTTCATCGCCAAATGAGCCGCGCCCGGTTTCTCGACGTTCCGTGCAAATTTCCGGAGCTTCAGAAGGATCGGGATTTGCGGGCCGCAATCCGTTTCGCTCTGGAAAAACAATTGCACTCGCTTGAGTCGCAGCGGCTTGCGGGCTCTTTTGTCCTAGAGCTAATCGAAATGTGTCGAGGCTTGATCGAGCAAGTTCGGGACGTCGGTCCACGTGAACCGTTGCCGACGACTTTTCAAGTCTGGCAGCGAGGCGGGTTGCGCACGGACGCTTTCCATCGCGGCATTGAGGCGATCGAATGGACCGCTGAAGAGCGCGGGCTTGCTGGGATGAGCGACCTCCAAGGGTTGCCCTGGGCAATGTCGATGGAGCAGTTCTTCGAGGCCTGGGTGGAGACGCTCATGTCGCATGTTGCCCGTCGAATCGGCGGCACAATACGAAGTGGCCGGGAACGTCAGACGATCGTGCCACTCAACTGGGATCCGCCCTACTTGGGCTCTCAGAAATCTCTAATTCCAGATGTCGTGATCGAGCGCGAGGACACTACGATCATCGTCGATGCAAAATACAAAGAGCATTGGGAGGAAATGCAAGAGTGTCGGTGGACCGATCTCGAAGAGGAACTCCGCGAACGTCACCGTGCCGATCTCCTGCAAGTGCTGGCCTATTCGACAGTTGCGCAGAAGGCGAAGGTTTTGGTTTGCCTCGCTTATCCCTGCAACGAAGAACGTTGGCTGTCCCTGCGCGCGCGCAATCTTCTGGTCCATCGAGCGTCGCTGCCGCTGACGCAGCGACACGTTGAACTGGTTCTGGTTGCCTTTCCGCTTTCGACGAGACTTATGAGCGATGCTATCTCGCTCATGGCAGAGGAGATTGGCCGCGTGGCAGCCTAAGGATCTATTGGTTCGAGCACGTCGCCATGTGCTGGAGCCTGACGTTCAAGAAGGCGTCAGCAGCCATGCGGCGTGCCGCCCAATACGTCATGCGCTGCGCTTTACACCCTCGCGCGCGGCGGTAACACCGTCGGCGCCGATCCTGCGTCTGATCGCCTCGATGTCGGAAATCCACTTGGCCTCCTGACCGGGTTGGTCTTCCGGTCCGTATTTGCTTTGCCTCAACGCCAGGGATACCGTTTCGAGTGCGTAGTAGATCTCCGACCAATCTTCTCGTGTCAAACTGATCATGCTGCCTCCGTCGTCCCAAAATTCGGCTCGGACATTAGCTGCGGTTACGACTCCCAACTCTCGACTTTAAGCCCTTGGACTCGCGCAAACTCATCGCGATTCCGCGTGATCAGCGTCGCCCGTTCGTGGACGGCGTGAGCGGCAATCAGCAGATCCATTGTTCCGATGGAGCGTCCCTTCGCCGCTAGCGCTGCTCTGATTTCGCCGTAAACGGGACCGGCTTCGGCCGGCCAGTCAAGCACCGCTACAAAAGCGAGAAACTCCTTCAGAGCCTGCTCGTTGTGTTGCCACTGGCGGGATTTCATCACCCCGGTCCAAAGCTCGGCCGCCACCATACTGGAAATCGCGACATCTTCCGCGCTCAACTTTTCAAGGCGACGAAGCACCTCCGGCGCATTGCGCTTAATCGCGTGAATGCAGATGTTGGTGTCCAGCATCAGACAGCGCATCAAAGGCTCTCGCGCTCCTGTGGTGGCGC
>JBOHWJ010000014.1:0-5625 GCA_050736495.1 Binataceae bacterium (SeqCode)
GATCAAGCCGGACGGATACGCGGCGCCGAGTAACGTCCGCGCGTTGAGGTTGGCAAGCGTGACTTTGGCGTCGTAGCGCGGCGCCTTCGCGGTGAGGTCGGCGAGGACTTGCGCGCCGAGTCGTGCATTGCCGGCCGCGAGCGCGAGCCCGGCATGCAGTGCGCGCCACCGCCCTTTGAGCGTGAGCGCGCCGGTCAGGTCCCGGTTGATTTTGTAATCGGGAAAGACCTGCGCAAGGTCGGCGGCGGCGAGTTTGTTGAGCGTAAGCTCGGCGTCGACGTTCATCTGGTCGAAGTTGCTGAGCGTGCCTGTGAGCGAAATCATGGAGTCCTGGGTGCTCAGGTTGAAGTGCGAAATCTCAACGCTCGCGGGCGCCGAAACGTCCTGGTAAGTGAGCGATCCTTCGGCTGCGGCCGCGGGAAATCCTGGCGTGCCGATCTGAGTCGCCAGTTGTGAAATGGAAACCCGCGTTCCCGACGGCAGTATCGTGGCGCGAAGTTCGACGGCGGCGTTGTTCAGACGATACCTGGCGCCGTGTGGCCCGTCCGGCGCTACTTCTATCAATGCGTCGCGCACGTCCACCGAATCCAGATGAATCGACATCGTACTGGGCCCGGAGGTGCTGGGAATTTTTGGCGACAACGCCTCCAGCAGATTCCATTGTCCGTTGCGGTCGCGGCTCAGGTTTATCGCCGGCTTGAAGACCTCGACGCGTAGATGAACCGCGCCCCATAGCAGCGGGAGGATCGAATAGCCAACGCGCACTCTCGCTATCCGCGCGACCTCGGCATGCTGGTAGCGGATGACCACCTGATCGAGCGTAGCGCCGCCGAAAAGCGGTGCATTGATTCGTTCGAGCGTGATCTCGCCGCGATAGGTCTCCGTCATGTAGCTCGTAAGCTTCGCGCGCAGCAGGCCATTGAAGCTCCGGGTGCGCGTATAGATGAATAGCGCCGCTAACATGATCAGCAGCACGAGTGCGAGCGCGGCTAAGGCGCGCTTAAAGTATCGAACGGCGGTGCCCATCGATCAGTAGAACTGGCCAATGCTGAAATAGACCTGCCAACTCGAGTCGCCGCGCGGCGTTTTCGAGGGGAAGCCGAGGTCGAGCCGAATCGGGCCGACCGGCGAATCGAAGCTCAGCGCCGGACCCCATCCGTACACCAGCGAGCCGAGTGGCAGGTCGAACGGATGGACTGAAACCTGGCCGAAATCGAAGAAGGCCGCGCCTGAAAGCTTCCAGAACAGCGGATGGCGCAATTCAATCGAACCTTCGATCACGCTAAGACCGCCGAGTGGATCGTTGGCCGCGCTCAACGGACCGACGCGGCGCAGACCGTAGCCGCGGATGCTGCCCTCGCCCCCCGAGTAAAAACGTTCTGAGAGGGGAATGTTGAAATGCGCTCCATAAGTGTCGGCTATTCCGATCTTGAGCCGATTGGCGAGTACCGTATTCCATCCCAATAGCGTGTACTTACGCGCCTCGGCGGCAATCCGGTAGTAACGGTAGCCGCCGCCGAAGAGATCGGCCGAGGTGTTAGCGTCAAACGAAATGATTTCGCCGCGTTGCGGGTTGAGCGGATTTTCGGTGGTGTTGAGCAGCAGGCCGACGGCGGGCCCCGAAAGCACACCCTCGGAACGAATTCCACCTAATGCCGCGATGGTCGACGGGGCGACCGAATTGAATTTGAGATAGTCGAGCCGATAGCCAAGGTAACCGGAGAGCGTGGGCGTGAACTGGTTTTCGAGGCGCGGTTCGAAGCGGGAGGCGTAGAGCGTATAGGTCTGGTAAATCTCCTGGTTGGCGCTTGCCCCGAGTATGCCGCGCAGGTTGCGCGTATAGAGGTAGGGCTGCACCAGCCTGACGGCGAGCGCGCTGGTGACTCCCGAATAAGTTGCGCTCAAGAGCAACTGGCGCCCGCCGCCGAGAAAGTTGTAGTGCTGCCAGGCGAGGCTCGCATTGAATTGGGTCTCGGTGTTGTACCCGATTTGGAGGCTGACGCTGCGCGGCGGCTTTTCATGCACGCGAATCTCGATCGGTACCACCGCTGGATCGGCCGGGTTTTGTCCGGAAACGAACTGCACCGACCTGAAGAGATTGAGCGCGAGAATATTGTTGCGCGAGCTTTCGATCTTCGTCGATGAAAACCTCTCGCCGCGTTTATAGGTAAGCTCGCGTAACACCAGCCGGGGGTCGATCTTTTTCGTACCGGCCACGGTGGTCGTGCCGAATACATCGCGGACGCCCGGCCGGACCGTATAGCGGACGTGCGCCTGTCCTGGACCGACATACACTTCCGCGCGGCGTTTCACCTTGGCGTCGGCGTAGCCGCTGCGCATATAGAGATCGAGTAACTGCTGATCGCCGAGCTGATACGCGCTCTGGGTGAAGATGTCGTTGCGCTTCAGTGGCAGTTGCGCGGCGGGCACCAGCACCTGCGGCGACGGCCCGCCGCCCTCGATGTCGACGGTTATCGAATCGACCGTTACCGGCTGGCCTTCGTCGATAATGATGCGCGGCGCGACCAGATCGCCGCTGACATCGAGATCATAAGTTACGCGTGCGCGATAATAGCCGCGCGAGCGGTAGAACTCTCCGAGGCGTTCGATGTCGGCGGTAAAGGTGCCGGGTTCAAAGGGCGGCTGTTTTTTCCAGAATTCATACGCGGGGTTCGCTTTGGTCTGCATCAGGCCGAGCAGTTCCGAGTTGGCGAAGTCGTGGTTGCCTGTAATCGCGATTCGCTCGGTCCGGTAGTTGCGCGATGGATTCAACTGCTCGACTGTTAACGCGAGAGCCGGTGCGGCCCAGGCCGCGAGCGCGATGAGGCAGCATGCGAGTTTCTTTAGTCCTTGGCCGTGGCCAGACAACATCGGAATGGTCACAAGTAAGCGGCCAAATCAATGACCAGGCTCGGGTTCGCTACGAGCTGTATTGCCCCGGCAGCCGAATCAACGCTCAGCACACGGGAACGTTTGGGAAAGCATCCCGTAAATCGGCAGGGAGTCGCGGGCTTCCCCACCAAACCGGACGAGCCAGCCAGCGCGGACCGAAAAACCTCCCATCTGAAAGGGGTGGCAGGCCTACGGCGCGGAATCAAGGAGTGGACTTTGCCGAGAGGCGAGGCTGGGTGGCGGACGCTTCTTCGCCTCGCGTATGCTCTGACCACCGCACCATCTCCACACCGGGTCGCAACCGGCCACCTGTCACGGGCGCTATTGTCCCGCCGGTTGTGCCATCTGCGCGGATTTCTCCGCCGGCGTCACCGGGCTACGGGCGGTGCCGCGCGCTGCTGCGCGCCGTATGACCGCCGTCGGCTGACCAAGCGGAATCAGCTTGAGCTCGCTGGCACACTCCTCGACTGCGCGATAGGCGAGCCGTCCCGCCTCCAGCGCCTCACTTACTGCCAACACCGCGCCAACAATCGTCACCGCTCCGGCGGCCAGCACAACCGTCCCGAGTCCGGCCACCGCAGCGCCAAGCGTACACGCCGCGCCGGCGGCGAGCCCGATACGGCTCACCTGGCTCAGGCGGATACGCGCGGCGACATGGTTCTTCAGGCGCGTACCCTCATGCTCTTCGTCCGCGGTCTTAAACTCGACCCGTACCCACGAAGCGGGCTGTACGGCGAGGTCAAAATCGTTCCAGCCGCTGTCTGGCAACGCCGGATAACCCAAGCGCGTGCAGGCCTTGCTCACGCGTTCGAGCAAGGCCTCACGGGTGGTGTAGCTCTCGTTCCAGTAGGCGAGGCGGACAGTACGGCGCAGCCAGTCGATAGTAGGACGCTGGCGCGGCGCCGTCTCGACGCGGAGTTTCTTCACGATGTCGGTGCCGTAACGGTAACGCGCAAGCGCACGCGTGATCGGGCCGCTGTACGCGAGCATCGCGATGAACAGGCGTGCGAACAGTCCGGAGTGGCACTTCTCGAGCGGCGCACGCGCCGCGTAGTAAAGCGCCCACACCGGGCCTAGCGCGAGCGCGCCGAGCGCGGCAAGCGCGGGGATTGGGGCGAATCCATTGAGCACCGAAACCATCAGCGCAGCCACCGCCACCAGGTTCCATTCGAGCGTGAGCGGCAGCACCTTGAGCACGCTCAATTGTCCCTCGCGGATGGTCTGGAAACCGCTGCGTCCGCGTGTCCACGACACCCGCATACGCGAACCGCCAGGAACCGTACGCGCGAGTCCCGGAATCGTCCCGCGCCACTTGATCTGGCCAAGCGCGTTGAAGCGCTGTGGGTATTTGAGGTAGAGCATCGCCTCGGCCCGCCCATAACCGCGCTGCTGGCCGTAATAGGCCTTCACCGTGTTGCGGCGAAAATGCCAGACGAAGGCGGCCGGACAGTAGCCGAGCGTGAATCCCGCGTCGAGCATCCGCCAGCACAGGTCGACATCGTCGCCCGCCGACGTGAACTGCGCGTCGAAGCCGCCGACCTTGAGCAGCGCCGCCTTGCTGAAGACCATGTTGCAACCGGCTAGATGCTCCGCGCGATCCTCGTCGGTCAGAACGTGGCAGGGCGCTCCCGGTGAGGCCGCCACGCACCCTTCGACCCAGCCTTCCTCATGGGGCGCGTAGTTCGGTCCGCCGCAACCATCGAAGGCGCTCTCCACCATCGCTCGCACCATCAGGTTCAGCCAATGCGGGTCGACCACACAGTCGGAGTCGGTATACGCGATAAGCTCGCCATGGGCGGCACGCAGGCCGACATTGCGGGCGGCGCTGAGTCCCTTGTTGGGCTGGCGGATGAGACGGAACTCGGGGAAATCGGTTGCGATTTCGGCGGTGCGATCGCGCGAGCCGTCATCGACGATAATCACTTCGTAATTCGGATATTCGAGTCGGCGCAGCGATTCCAGGCAGGGGCGCATGGTGCGCTCGGCGTTGTATGCGCATATCACCACCGAGACCATCGGCTGGCGCGACAGCGGCGGCGGACAGGAGCCGTTGAGCGAAACGAAGGGCAGCAGTTCACTGGCGCTCAGCATCTTGATCCCCAGCCATACGGGCGATGACGCCGGCCGCATTGGCGGCGCCACTACGCCAGCCGCGCCGAGACCAAAAGCGCATGCAACCAATTCATCCTGCGCCGTGAGCCCGGTGCCGAATTCGAGTATAAGCGGGCGCGCCGCTGCGAGGTTATGAAGGCGGATAACGCACCTGCGCAATTCCTCCGGCGTGAGCGCCGGCAGACACGCGTAGATCAGGTCCTCGTCGAGCAACGAGAGTGCGCAGGTGGCGGGCCGATGCTTGAGAGCAACGAGCATGCTCTCGTCGCGCGGTCTGATCGTGCGGATGAGATCGAGCAGGCGCCGGCGAATCCGCTGCAGGCCGTGATGGCGCAGCGCATCGGGTTCGATCGCACAATCGATAAGGAATCCGATAAGCGCGCTATGGCCGCGCAGGACGCTCGCAGTGTGCGCCACGCGGCTAACTGCAATGCTGAATTTTCGGCGCGAAAGCAACTCGTCGGGCGCGACCTCGAGTTCGACCAGCACATCAAGTCTCGCCTGAGCGGCAAGCCCGAGCACCGGTTCGGCCTGTTCCGCTGTCAGTATAAGACCGGTGGTATGGGCGGCCTTGAGATCTTGGAGTCGCTTGCGCAAGGCAACCTTCTGGTTGAAGTCGAG
>JBOHWJ010000015.1:0-3490 GCA_050736495.1 Binataceae bacterium (SeqCode)
AGCTTCCTTAGGTTAGGGTCCGTTGCAGCCGCGCACAATGCCGCCGCAACCGTTTGCGCCTGTCGCGCGCGTGACGGTTACGGCCTCCGTCGCGCACGGGTCTCACTTGGCCGTAGCGGCGACCGCCGTATGCGCGACCGTATCGAGTGCCTGCGCAGCCGCAGTCAGGCATTGTTCGGTGGTGGCCCAATCGATACACGGGTCGGTGACCGAGATGCCGTACTTGAGCTGCGCACGGTCGGCCTTGAGCGGCTGGTTGCCCGCACCGATATTGCTCTCGAGCATCACGCCCATAATGGCGTGGCTGCCCCCGCAAATCTGTTCGATCAGTGCGCTCAGCACGAGCGGCTGCCTGCTGTAGTCCTTGGCGGTCTGCGCATGCGAGCAATCGACCATCACGCGTGGCTCCAGTCTCGCTTTAGCCAGCATACGGACGCATTCGGCGATACTGCTGGCGTCGTAATTGGGCGTGCGGCCGCCGCGCAGCACCACATGCGTGTCGGGATTGCCGGTGGTCCGCACGATTGCGGTCGCGCCATCCTGGTTAATGCCGAGGAAGGAATGCGGGCGGCGCGCCGATTCGATCGCGTTGATGGCGGCCTGCGGATTGCCGTCGGTGGTGTTCTTGAACCCGACCGGCATCGACAGCCCGCTCGCCATTTCGCGATGAGTCTGCGACTCGGTGGTGCGGGCGCCGATCGCCGACCATGAAATGAGATCGGCCGTATACTGCGGTGTGATGGGGTCGAGCATTTCGGTGCCCGCCGCGAGTCCAATGCGGTTGATGTCGAGCAGCAGGCGGCGCGCAATCCGCAAGCCCTCGCGCATGTCGCAACTGTCGTCCATGTGGGGGTCGTTGATGAGCCCTTTCCAGCCGATGGTCGTGCGCGGCTTCTCGAAATACACGCGCATCATGATGAAAAGGCGGTGCTGGAGGGCGTCTTTCAGCTTGACCAGGCGCCCGGCATAGTCGAGTGCCGCCACCGGATCGTGAATCGAGCAGGGTCCGACCACGCATAGCAGGCGCTGGTCGCGGCCGGTGATAATCCGGCGCACGGTCGCGCGCGCCGCAACGATACTTTCGGCCAGTGCGCTGTCGACCGGCATTTCGTCTTTCAGCATGCGCGGCGCTGGCAGCGGCTCGGTGGCGAGGATGTGGATATCCTGAATCTTTTTCATGGGCACAACGGACTATTCTTAGCGGAATCCGGGCTGCCTAACCAAGTGGCACTTTGGCCAGGCACCCTTCAGGCCATGGTGAAACGGTGGCGGCCACAGGGTCGTGCTTGCGCGCACCGGGCGCGAAGACTAATGCGATTGGCATACGCTGGAGGAGAGAACGGCGCGCGGACGTGGGCATGGACGTCGAAGAGGCAAAATCGAATCAGGCGGAGCGATCGGCGGCGCCGATTGAAGAAGCTCCGGCGTCACCGCGGCGCGCTCCTTGGTATCAGCGGGCGTCGTTCTGGCGGGCGATTGCCGGGATGGCGGTTGCCGCCGCGCTCGGTGGTGTGATCGCGGCGACCGAAACCGCATCCGACCTGTTCCATCGCACCACGCACTACCATCATCGCATCGTCCAGCTAGACGCCCGTGTGAAGAAAATGCGCGGCGAAATCGCGGCTGCGCGAAGCGATCTTGCGCGGATGCGGGGCGAGGCCGCGGCGCGCGAGGCGCTCAGCCGCGTTCTCGCGGCGCCGGACGCGAGGATGATCAAGCTCGCATCGCCGCAAGCCGGCGGAAATACCAGCGGGTTCGTCGCCATCAGCGGCAAACTCGCCAGCGCGGCGTTCGAGGTGAGCGGCCTCGGGCCGGTGCCGACCGACCATGGTTACGTCCTGTGGTGGCTGATTGCGCGTCACGCGCCGATACGCGCCGCCCAATTCCACGCCGCGCCTGACGGCCATACGGCTATCAACGTTGCGACGCCGCCGCCGATCGGCGCCAAGGTCATTGGCAGTGTCGTCACGCTCGAGCCTGCCGGCGATGTGGCCAAGCCCGGCGGCACGATCGTACTTCGCAGCGGCGCCAGTGGCGCGGATTAGGTGGCGCGCGAAAATTCATGATCGGAGGATGGTCATGGCACTCGGCAGTATGAATCATCTCGCCTTGGTGGCGAGCGACTTCGCGCGCTCGTGCGAGTTTTACGATCACGTCCTCAAGTTCATGGGCTACGAGCGGGTCGAAATGCCGGAGCATGTGCGGACGCTGATGAAGACGCCGGTCGCCGCGTGGGCGAGTCCGAATTGTTCGATTACGCTGCGGCCGGCCAAGTCGATCGGTGCCAAACCGTACGACCGCTACGCACCCGGGTTGAATCATTTCGCCTTCAATGCCGAGCGGCGCGACGACGTCGACCGCTTTGGCCAACTGCTCGAAGCGATCGGCGCAACCGTGCTCGACCCTCCGGCGGAATATCCGTACGCGCCTGGCTATTACGCGGTTTACTGCGCCGATCCCGACGGCATCAAGATGGAATTCGTGTATTGGCCGCGGTCCTGAGCCGATCCTCAGGCGGACCGAGCACAAATTCGCGGCCGCCTTTCGCGCCGGCGCGCGTATAGTGGTTTTTCACTTTTCTCTTTGAGCCTGGACAATTATTCTGAACGGACAGTTCCGCCACGACGATAGCGTGATGCGGCCACAATCGCGCCTGCCGCATGCGCGGGTTCGGATGACGGCGCGGCGGCGGGCACCAGCCAAATGAGTGAAGCTTTGCCGACGGCAGGTCATCCGGCGTCCGTCGCCAATTCGGAAGTGCCGAGTTCCCCATCGGAAGCCACCTACGGCCGTGAGTTCTGGCTGATTTTCGCCGTCACCTTCGTCCTCAACCTGGTGATGAATCTGCTCGTCCTGTATCCGCTGTACATCGTCAAGCTGGGCGGCGGCGCAAGTTCGATCGGCGCGATTATCGGCACCGGCTCGCTCGCCGCGCTGCTGTCACGACCGGGTGCGAGCAGCGCGATTACACGGTGTGGCCGGCGCTGGACAGCGGCGTGGGGACTGTTACTCAACGGCGTCGCGATGATGCTGCTGATTCCGCTTAAGTCGATCGGCTGGGCCATCTACGCGGTTACGGCGATAGCCGGCGTCGCCAACGGGGCCGCGCGCGTGGCCTTGTTCGCGATGGTCTTCGACATCCTGCCGGCCGGGCGCCAGGGCGAGACCATGTCGATCTTCAGTTTGAGCGGGATGGGGCCTGCCACCTTCGCCGCACTCGCGGGCGAGGCAATTCTCAAGCTGTGGGGCTTCACAGCGTTCTTCGCGATCGCGGCGGCACTCAGCGTGGTTTCGGCCGCGACCGTCATGATGGTGCGCGATGATCGTCCGGCGCGCCAAAGCCGCGCCGCCCAGGCCACCGCCACCGTCGATAGCGTGGCGGGCTATCCGGCGCTGCTCGCGGATCCGGCGTTGCTGCTGTTCTGGATCGTCACGCTGCTTTTCGGACTTGCGCTGTCGACGCGCAACAGCTTCGTCGCGCCGTTTGGCG
>JBOHWJ010000016.1:0-9269 GCA_050736495.1 Binataceae bacterium (SeqCode)
CCGGCGCGACGAAATCGGGCTTTTAACGCGCAGCTTCAACGACATGCTGGGCCAGTTGCGCCGCGCCCGCGAACGCGAGCTCGACCTCAACCGGCTCGAACGCTTCACCGCGCTGGGCCAACTTGCCGGTGCGCTCGCGCACGAAATCAAAAACCCGCTTAACTTCATCAGCCTCGCCCTCGACCAGTTGCGCGCGCGCTACGGCCCGCAACTTCCGCGCGACCGCGAGAATTTCCTGCGCCAACTCGTTATGATGAAGGATGAAGTGCGCCGCCTCTCCGGGATGGTGCAAACGTTCCTTCATTACGGACAGCCGATCGAAATTTACCCGGCGCCGACAGACCTCCGCCAACTGGTCCGGGGCGTGCTCGCACTTTCCGAATCAAAGATGCGCAGCCAGGGAATCGAGGTTGTCGAGCGGGAGACCGACCTTCCCACCGTGCTCAATGTCGACGCTGAGAAGGTGCGCACCTGTTTCGTCAACGTGGCCGCCAACGCAACCCAGGCGATGCCCGATGGCGGCAAATTGACGATTGGCTTCGCACAATCGGACGGTTACTTCACCGTCAGCTTCTCGGATACCGGCGACGGCATCGACCCCGAAGTCGCCAAGCGCGTGTTCGAGCCGTTCTTCACGACCAAGCGCGAGGGTATTGGGCTGGGCCTGTTCTTCTCCAAGGCGATTGTCGAGAAACATGGCGGTACCATCACTATCGCACCCAACGAACCGCCGCCCGGCACGAACGTAACTTTTACCTTTCCGGTGAGCACGGTACATAAGGAACCATAGAAATCATGAATCAGGCATCCGTATTGGTGGTTGAAGACAACGACCTCGAACGCCAGATAACCGCCGATACCTTGCGCGAAGAGGGTTTCGCCGTCGAAGAGGCCGCGGTCGGCAAGCGCGCGATGGAACTGCTCACGCTCGGCCGGTTCGACGTCGTCCTGACTGACCTAATGATGCCCGGCATGTCGGGCGAGGAGTTGCTCACCCGCGTCAAGCAGCGATACCCGGCCACTCAAATTGTCGTGCTGACGGCGCATGGCACTATCGATAGCGCCGTGCAGGCGATGAAGAACGGCGCGTTCTATTATCTGACCAAACCGACCGACCGCGAGGCGCTGGTGATGACGGTCGGCAAGGCCGCCGAACTCGGCAACCTGCAGCAGGAGAATCAACTTCTGCGCACCCAGATGGAGGGGAAGCTGCCGGTCGAGGGCATCGTCGGCCAGGACCCCACGATCCTTGAAGTGATCAAGATCGTGCGCAAGGTCGCGCCGTCGAGCTCGACCGTGCTTATCCAGGGCGAGAGCGGCACCGGCAAGGAAGTGATCGCGCGCGCGATTCACAAGCTTTCGCCGCGCGGCAGCCGCTCGTTCGTCGCGATCAACTGTTCGGCGATTCCCGACAATCTCATCGAAAACGAATTATTCGGCCATGAGCGCGGCGCCTTTACCGGCGCGACCGAGCGCAAGATTGGGCTTATCGAAAGCGCCGACAAGTCGACGCTCTTTCTTGACGAGATCGCCGACCTCGGCGTCGGCCTTCAGGCTAAAATTCTGCGCGTGCTGCAGGAGAAGGAAGTTCGCCGCGTCGGCGGCAACGAGTCTTTTCGCGTCGACGTGCGGCTGGTCGCCGCGACCAATCGCAATCTTGCCGAGGAGGTCGCTGAAGCGCGTTTCCGCGAGGACCTTTATTACCGCGTCAACGTCGTCACCATCACGCTGCCGCCGTTGCGCGACCGCCGCCCGGATATTCCGCTGCTCGCCAACCATTCGCTGGCCCGCTTCAGCCATCTGGCCGGCGGCCGCGTCAAGGAAATCAGCCGCGAGACAATGGAAGTGCTGCTCGACTACTCATGGCCGGGCAACGTCCGCCAACTCGAATCCGCGATCGAACGCGCGCTCCTGCTATGCGAGGGCGACCGCATCACGCCCAAGGACTTGCCGCAGGAAGTGCTCGCGCGCAAGACCGTCGGTAAGGTCGAGCGCTCGCGTGCCGGCGATCGCTTTGAGATTCCGGCGGAAGGCATCAATTTCGAACATCTCGAACACGACCTGATTCTGCAGGCGATGGAACGGGCCGAGTGGATCATCGCGAAGGCCGCCAAGATGCTTGGGATGAGCTATCGGACGTTGCAGTATCGGCTCGACAAGTTCGGCATCAAAAAACCCGAAGGTAAGGGCACGGCCTCGCCCACCGACACCTGACTGGTGGCACTACGGCGTGATCGCCCGTTGTGTCGGCAGATACACCCAGCAGCCGAGCCGCGCGCCGTCTTCGCCGACGACTTCGATTTTCGCGCGGGTGTAGAGACGCGGCACGTCCTCGTAGCGGTCGAGGGCGGCGAAATCGCCTGGCGTCAACGCGAACAGCACCAACCCTGGTGTGTCGATGCCCGGCCGCTTCACGATGTAGTAGTAGCGCGCGCGGCCGCGCTCGTAGTCTTTCAGCGTCACGCGTAGGCTTTCGACCTGCCGCCCGAGGAGCTCCATCCGCCGTGACTCATCAATGAGGCTGCCGTATACAAACAGCCGTGCGTGCTCGGTCACCGTTACTTCGCTTCCGGTTTTTTGAGGCCGAGGCGCTCGTAATACTTCGCCGGCACCTTGCTCTTGTCCTTGTAGATCAGAAAACGGCAATGTTCGCGGCCAAGCTCATGGGCCGGCTCGACCACCAGGAACGGTGCGCCGTGGGCGTTGATGTCCTGCCTCTCCATCACCGGTTCATGCGCGCAGTAAACCGGGAAGCTCTCGCGCCCATAGGTGAGGAACTGCGGTCCCTTGAGCGTCAGCATCGCGTCGGGGCCCTCGTACTTGCCCTCGAGCACCAGGCGTCCGCCGCTTCCGCAGGGGCGCATTTCAATGGTGATTTTCTCGTCGTCCTCCTCAATATGGAGCGGCTGCAGATGGGCGCGCAGACCGCCGACGAACATCTTGACGCGTGCGCGCAGGGCGGCGTCCTCCTGGGGCATTTTCTCGAGGTTGGGCAGCCACCATGACTTGACCCCCTCGTCCATCGCCTCCTCCAGCACTTGGCCGCCGAAGCGCCGCCCGATGAAACTCAGCGTCGCGACGGTCCAGTTGCGATAGAGGTCGTGCATACTCAGGAACTCGTTGTACATCCTCTGGGCGAGTTTTTTGGCGTCCTCCTTGTCGCCCGCATCAATCGCCGCGATCGCGCGATCGACCGTAAGCTTCTCCATCTCGATAATTTCATCCGGCGACAACAGTCGTTCGCTCATGGCAAGTCCTCCCGGCGGTTTTTCGGCTGAGCCAACCGCGCTTTCGTTGTAAAGCGGAAAAACACTAAGGTATACTTCGACCGTTTCGCACAATCTGGCAAGCCACGCTGATATTGTGAAGGCCGCGTGGTTAGCGTATTTAATGCCAGTTTGGTATCTCAACCCGGCTCGGAGAGTGCGGTGGAAACTTCTTCGCACGATATTCTTTTGATCGGTGGTGGCGGCGCGGGCTTGCGCGGCGCAATCGCCATCGCGGAAACCAACCCCAAGCTCGATATCGCCTTGGTTTCGAAGGTCTACCCGATGCGAAGCCACACGGTCTCCGCCGAGGGCGGCGCCGCGGGAGTGGCCGGCACGGACGATACCATCGACGAGCATATTTACGACACCGTCTCGGGCAGCGACTGGCTGGGCGATCAGGATGCGATCGAAGCATTCTGCAATGAAGTGCCCAACGAGTTGCTGAGACTTGAGCATTGGGGCTGTCCCTGGAGCCGCGAACCCGACGGCCGAATCGCGGTGCGTCCGTTCGGCGGCATGAAGAAAATGCGCACGTGGTTCGCCGCCGACAAGACCGGTTTTCACCTGTTGCATACGCTTTTCCAGACTTCGCTCAAATACGGCTCGATTACGCGCTACGACGAAACTTTCGCGACGAGGCTGCTGGTCGAGGACGGGCGCGTACGCGGCACCGTCGCGATCGAGCTCAAAACCGGACGTGTCCGCGCGATCTTCGCCAAAGCGGTGATAATGGCGACCGGCGGATGCGGCCGGGTATTTCCGTTCACCACCAACGCCAATATCTGCACTGGGGACGGCATGGCGCTGGCCTACGACGCCGGCGCGCCGCTGAAGGACATGGAGATGGTGCAATACCATCCGACCGGCCTGCCCTTCACTGGCATTCTTATCACCGAGGCGGCGCGCGCCGAAGGCGGATGGCTGCTCAACAAGGACGGTTATCGTTTCCTGCAGGACTACGATTTGGGCAAGCCGACGCCGACGCCGGTCCTGCGCAGCATGGAACTTGGTCCACGCGATCGCGTCTCGCAAGCCATCTACGGCGAGATTCAGAAGGGCCGCGCGCTTCAGGGCCCGTACGGCGAGTATGTCCATCTCGATCTGCGCCATCTTGGCGAGGCCAAGATCGAAGCAAAGCTTCCGATGGTGCGCGAGCTCTGCCTCAAATACGAAAACCTCGACCCGGTTCTCGAGATGATCCGTGTGCGCCCCGTCGTTCATTACATGATGGGCGGCATCCATACCGACATTCACGGCGCCACGCCGCTCAAGGGCCTGTATGCGGCGGGCGAGACCGCTTGCGTGAGTATCAACGGCGCCAACCGGCTCGGTTCGAATTCGCTCGGCGAACTCCTCGTGTTTGGCGCACGCTCGGGCAAGGCGGCGGCTCAGTACGTTACCGATTTCGTGCCCGGAGACAGCGCCACCGCGCTGCTCGCGCAGGCGGCCGATGAGGAGCGCCGGCTTGAGCAGGAGTTCTTGCGCAAGACCGATGGCAACGAGCGTATCGCGAAGATTCGCGAGGAGATGCAGCATACGATGGAACTTGGCTGCGGCATCTACCGCGAACGCGGTTCGCTGGTCGATTCAGCCAATAAGCTGCGCGAGCTCAAGGACCGGGCACGGAACATCACGATAGAGGATCACGGCCGCACCTTCAATACGCAGCTCACCTCCGCGCTTGAATTGGGCTTCATGCTTGAGGTCGCCGAATCGATCGTTCATTGCGCACTCCATCGCGAAGAGTCGCGCGGCGCTCATCAACGCAAAGACTTCCCCAAGCGCGATGACAACAAGTACCTCGCCCACTCGGTCGTCCACCGCAGTGCGGAAGGGCCGCCGCGAGTTGAATATCTGCCCGTCGTGATCACGAAATTGCCTCCGGGAGAGCGGGTTTACGGAAGGTAGGCTTTAGATGCCCGACACAATCATCATTGAAGTTGCGCGCTACCAGCCGGAGCGCGACACCGAACTGACGTACCAGAACTTCGAGGTGCCACTGCGCGACGACTGGATGGTGCTCGACGCGCTCAACCACATCAAGGACCAGCTCGATGGCTCGCTGGCTTTCCGTTGGTCATGCCGGATGGGCATTTGCGGTAGCTGCGGCATGATGGTCGACGGAGTGCCGAAACTCACCTGCGAAACGCTGCTGAGCACTTGTGCGCCAGGACCGGTGCGGATTGAACCGCTACAGCATTTCCCGGTGGTCAAGGATCTGGTGGTCGCACTCGACGACTTCATGGAAAAGCTGCAGAAGATTCGCCCATGGATTATCCGCAAGGACGAAAAGCCGCCCGCGCGCGAATATCTGCAATCGCCGGCGCAGCTCGAAAATTTTCACCAGTTCAGCCTCTGCATCAACTGCACGCTCTGCTACGCGGCCTGCCCGGTTTACGGCCTTGACCCGACCTTCACCGGCCCTGCCGTCATCGCGCTCGCGCATCGCTACAATCTTGACTCGCGCGATCAGGGCGCGGCTGAACGCACCGATCTGCTGTCGCAACATGACGGTATCTGGGACTGCACTGTGGTCGGCGAATGTTCGGTGGTATGCCCCAAGGGCGTCGATCCATCGCTCGCGATTCAGCAGTACAAGCTCACCGCCACCAAGGAATGGTTCAAGTCCTTCCTGCTGCCATGGGGAAACAAATAACGGCGATGCCTCAGTACAGCGAATTCCAGCCCAAGGTTTATCACGGGCGAATGCCAGCGAACTGGTTCCTCGACCGGTGGGACTACCTGTTGTATGTGCTGAGGGAGTCCAGCGCTTTTTTCGTCGGCTATTTCGCGGTAGTGACGCTACTCCAGATTAGCGCGCTGATTGGCGGTGCGCAGTACTACACCGGCTTCCAGGCATGGCTGCGCGAGCCGGGGATCATCGCGGTCAACGCAATCGCATTTCTGTTTCTGATGTATCATGCGTTCACGTGGTTCAGGCTGGTGCCACGCGTAGTCCTGCGCCAGATGCGCGGCAAGACCGATCCTGAGATGATCGCCGCGGTGCCCAACTTCGCACTGTGGCTCGCTATCTCCATCGTCGTCGGACTCTTCATCCTGAGGACCATCTGATGTCTGCCCATCGATCCAACGAACCTGTCGTCTGGTTTCTGTTCGGCACCGGGGGTTTTGTCGCGGCCTTTTTGCTGCCAGTCCAGATTTTCCTGTTCGGCATCGCGTTTCCGCTCGGCTGGCTTCCAGATCCGGGCTTCAAGGAAACGCTCGCACTTTCGAGTCACGTCCTGACCCGGATTTACCTGCTCTTATTGGTGTCCTTCTGCCTGTTTCATGCGGCGCACCGTATCCGGTTGACCCTTGGCGACGTGCTTGACCTGCGCCATTTGAACTCAACGATGGGGGCGCTGTTGTACGGCGCAGCCGCGGTTGGGACGCTGGTCGCGCTCGTGATGGTGATAATGATTCCTTAACGTGGTATCGCGAATCGCGCGCGGCGCGCGATTCGTGATGGTTTCACGGCGTGCGCGGGGCTAACGGCCCTTGGTTTCCGGCACGCCAATTCCGTTGAGGAAGTTTGACCGCGCCTCCATCGGATCCTTCGCTACCGCCTGGTTGTATGCGCTCATTGTGCCCCGCGCATCCTCACTGCACATCACCCCAGCCATCTCGGCGCGCTCGATATAGAGCCCCGCTTCCAAATCTCGATCGGCGCCGAGATAGACTGCGCGCGTGATCGCGGCGATTGACCGCGGCGACCGTGTTGCCAGCGTCCGCGCCCACGCCATCGCGAACGCCATCAGCTTTTCCGGCGCCAACACCCGGTCCAGATTTGAACCTGATCCTGCTGTTCGACGCTGAAGTACTTCATCACGGCCTCCCTGTCCCCGGCGAACATCACCGGGGTCACCGAATGTCAAGTAGTTGAGCCAGGCTACCCGTTGGTCTAGGCTCGACCATGCGGGCGCGGCGGTAAACATTAACCATGAAAATCGATATCGATCTGAAAGCGGGCTTTCTGCAGAACATCAAGCGCGAAGTCCTTGCCACGCTGACGCCCGAGGAGCGCGCGATAATCGAGGTCTCGACCGGCGACATGGGCAACAAGCCCGACGCGGTCAAACTCGGTTGGCTCAAGATGAGGACGAAGGAAACCTGGACCAAGCAGCGCTACACGCGGGCGCTCGATCGCACGATGAAGAAACTGCGTGAAGTGGTCGCCGCCGAGTCCGCCAAAAAGGAATGACCGGCCGACGCGCCTCGCCACGCGTCCAGCTCTTTGCCGATGACCCTCATAATACGCTTCGCCACGCCAAGCGATGCCGAAACGATCCTCAGTTTTATCCGCGGGCTCGCCGAATACGAGCATGAACCAGACGCGGTCAAGGCCACCGCGGCAGGGCTGCGGGCGTGGCTGGAAAGCAGCGACCCGCCGTTTGAATGTCTGCTGGCCGAAGACACCGGCGAAGCCGTTGGATTTGCGCTGTTCTTCCGCAATTACTCGACCTGGAGCAACCGTCCGGGGCTGTACCTCGAGGACTTGTTCGTGCCCGAACGGCTGCGCGGCCACGGTATCGGCCGCGCGCTGATGAATCGGCTCGCGCAAATCGCGCTCGAGCGCGGATGGTCGCGGATACAGTGGTCCGTGCTCGACTGGAACACTCCGTCGCAAAGCTTCTATCGGTCACTCGGCGCCCGCCCGGCGAACGAATGGACGATGTGGGACATCGAGGGCGACGCGCTAGCCGGCCTGGCGAAAAAATAAAGCGGATTAATTCTCGATACGGACGACGCGGCGCTTGCCGACTTCGAGAATTTTGTGCCGGCCGGGAACGAAGCGGAAATTCACGTCGGTAACGGTGTGGCCGTCGACGCGCACCGCGCCCTGCCCCAACAGCCGGCGCGCTTCGCTGGTCGATGGGACGAAGCGCAATTGCTTCATCAGCTCGCATACCCATAGCGGATCGCCAAGGCGGTAGACCGGCACGTCCTGAGGCACCTCGCGGCGCTGGAATTTGCTTTCGAAATACTTGCGCGCGGCCGCCGCCGCGCGCGTGTTGTGATACTCCTCGACGATGGCCGCGGCGAGCCGTTTCTTCGCCTCCATCGGATGGAGTGCGCCGGATTTTACCGCCGCGATCTCAGCGGCGCTCGAATCCGTCAGCAGTTCGTAATAGCGCGCCATCAGCGTATCGGGAATCGACATCAGTTTGCCGTACATCTCCCCGGGCTGGTCAGTCAGGCTGACGTAGTTGCCGTAGGATTTCGACATTTTGCGCACGCCGTCGAGTCCCTCCAACAGCGGCATCGTCATCACCACCTGCGGCGGCTGTCCATAGGCGCGCTGCAACTCGCGTCCAACCAGCATGTTGAATTTCTGATCGGTGCCGCCGAGTTCCAGATCGGCCTTGAGCGCGACCGAATCGTAGCCCTGGATCAGCGGATAGAGCAGTTCGTGCAGAAAGAGCGGCTCCTGCGCCTCGAGCCGCTTCTCAAAATCGTCGCGTTCGAGCAGGCGTGCGACGCTCAGCCTGGCCGCGATCTCGATGAGCTTGCGCGTATCGACCGCATTCATCCATTCGCTGTTGAAACGAACCTCGGTCCGCGATGGATCGAGCACCTTCGCGACCTGGTCTCGGTAGGTCTCGGCGTTGACCTTGATTTGTTCGGGCGAAAGAGGCTTGCGCGTTTCGGAGCGGCCAGTCGGGTCGCCGATCATGCCGGTGAAATCGCCGACCAGGAAGATCACCGTATGGCCGCGCTGCTGAAAGTCGCGCAGCTTCCTGAGCGTTATCGAATGCCCAAGGTGAAGATCGGGCGCGGTCGGGTCCATGCCCAGCTTGATGCGCAAGGGGCGGTCCTCGGCAAGTTTTGCGGCCAGCTCCGCGACCGAGATGACTTCGACCGCGCGGCTACCGAAGGCGTTGGCTTGCTCCCTGGCTTCGTGCTGATTCACCTGAACGTTTGGACTCCCTTCGCGCACGAGGAATGGCCACCAGCGTATAGCAAAGGCCACGGTATGGAAAAGGCGGCGGCGCCAAGCGC
>JBOHWJ010000017.1:0-3789 GCA_050736495.1 Binataceae bacterium (SeqCode)
CGTCTTAGCAGGATGCGTCTGCCAAAAAAAGAATCGGCGGGCGCGATGCTCGCCGATTCTCGCCTGGGCTCAAAGAAAGAGTTACAAGGAACCTGCCCAGTTCGGCAGCTTGCGCTACCTCATGATCTGCATCAGGCCGGCGGGGTTCCCGTACCTGACCCCATCGTGATATTCAGCAGGGACGCCGGAGTTGAACAGCGGGTCCTGGCCCTTGGGATTGCCCGCACTGGACCAATAGGTCGCGTGCGTATTCTGCAGGTCGTATGACGCACAACCGACGCTGTTGGTGATCACCTTGCCTACTCCTGGGACGGGGCGGATTCGTGGCGCCCAAAACTGCGCCTTCCAGAGCTTCATGTTCGAATCGTACAGATCGTTCCAGACCGAATAGAAAACTTCCTTGTCGATGTACATAATCCGGCTGCCGTAGCAGTAACCTGGCCGTTCCTGCGGGATGCGGCGAACGTCGTTAACGTAAACGTCCCGCAGTTCCCACTGACCCCACGAAGGCTTCGCAAATCCGAGCGGCATATCCCAATTCTTGGGGAATTGTGAGTATTCCTGGTTGTAGTTCATGAGCGCCAGCACCTTGCGCTCTCCAAGCACCGTTCCGGAGAAGAGCGAGGTTCCGGCATTAAAACCGATCGTCTTGGCATCATCGTTGGTCCAATCGCTGCCATAAATTGGCGCGCATCGTGCGGACACTGACAAGCGAAGCGATCGTCGCAAAGCAGGTACGAACACATAGGTGTCAGGGAACGGGTTGGATTGCTGGTCTTTGTAAAAGAGAGAGAGTAAGGCCGTATAACGGGACTGTTCCGGCGTCTCCACCATGCTCCATTCCGTGTACCAGGTTCCCGGGGCGTACTTTTCGTCAGTCGGAACGCCCGGGTCCGTATTCCATCCGCTCTGTCGATAGACGACATCGATCGTCTGACCCGAGATATTGTGATAGCGATCCTGCGCCCACAGCGTTCCCGTGTTTTCGGGCCCGTTGAAGTACAGCGAAGGAACATATGCAAAGAAGTTGTTGGCTAACAGCTTGATTCCGAGGTCAGGCTCTTGCGGGTTCGGAAAAGGAATCCCGCCCCGATAATTCTGAATATCGATGTGTCCGTTGGGCAAATGGACCACGCGGGTTTGCGCGCCATACTTCTCGGAGGCCTCTATGTAGGTCTTGGGCAACAAGTTGCTATGCGTTGGACCTACATCGATCTGCACGTCCGGCGACATCTTCAACTGGTACTTGCCTTCAAAGAGCGCCTGCATCGAAACTGGCATGAACCCTTTGTATTGCTGCCAGTTCTGCATCGTGATCTTTGTGCCTTCCGGAAGTGGACCCTGATGCTGAGTCGACTGCATCCATTGCTGCATATCCGGCAGGTCTGACTGAGCCGACGCCGCTGTCGCGGCAAAGGCCAACGCCAACACAACAAGCGTCAATTGACGGGCTGGTTTCATTTCCCTGACCTCCTGGGCGATCTGCCTGAATTTTGTCTCTTCTCCCGAGCAAACCTCCGAAACTGCGAATTACTGGATGAGGATCGAGCGACTCTCCCACGTCTAGCTATTGCTGTCAACGTGGAAAATTAGGTAAATTTGGTGAGCCACGATGAGTTGACGCAACACTTCGCCCAGGCGAAACGTCGTGGCGCACAGGGTTTCTGAACCGACGAGTACGACCACACCGACTCGGATGAAAATGGCGCGGAATAATACAATACATTGCATGCGGCGGCACAGTCCGGTCAGCGTTCTCCTTGCAAGCGGCGCTCTCTCGTTGGATCGGAATTACCATTGGCGGTACGAGTGCGCGCAGCTATTCGCTGGCAGAAGGAATGTACGCAAGTGACCTAGTTGTACGCCGGCGCAGACGTCGGGTTGGAATATCACCGTTGGCGCGGCAATTTCTATCCAGTGGCAATTTCTATCCAGAGGATATCCCATCCCGCCGATGGTTCTCCTCTTATGCAGGTGATTTCAGAACACGGAAATTAACTATGTCCTCCACTGTCTGCCGCAATTGAGAGCGCAGCAGAACTGGACTTATCTCGGACCTATGCGCTTGGTCTCGCGGCGGCAGGCTCACGCGGATGGCCGTGTCAGTGACGTTTGCCATGCGGGCAGCGACGCGAGACCGTCGTACCAGCGGAGAATCTCAGTGTATTTCGCGACCGGAAGCCGAAACGGTTGCGCAACGGACAACCATGCATCGACTGAGAAATCGTGGCGAACTCGGGTGCGAGGTGCTCGTCCCCCGCCAAATCAACCAGTTGCATCTCGCAGTCGAGTTCCAGATGATTCTTGAGCGCGATGACCTTTAGCGCTCGCGGTGATGACGGTAGCACATAAAATTTCATTAAGTTTCCCCTTTTTTCGTCATGCCGCCGAGGCCGTGCGCGCCTGATAATGGCCGAGTACGAAGTCCCATCCAGAGTCGTAATTCTTGCGAGCGTCGCGTGTTTTCGCGTCCTGTTCCCACCCGCTATGCTCCAGCTCGACGCGAGTCCCGCTGCCCTCGCCGGTAAAGCGAATTTCCACCCGCGTCGGCACGTCCCAACTCGGCGCGCGCCAAGTGAAGGCGACTACCGCAGGCGGCTGATATGCGGTGACACGTCCGATTTCGCATTCGGTGCCGTCGGAACGGCGTTCGTAAAGCCGCCCGCCGACCTGCCGTTCCAGGCACATCCTTATGTCCTTGCCACCAAATCCCCCAGGCCACCATTCGCCTATCTCTTCACAGAACACCCTGAACGATATGTCCGGCGGACGCTCCACCCTGATCGACTTACGGATCGTCATGTCTCCTCCTCCGCGTATCGTTTGAATGCTTCGAGTGCGGTATCCCAGAAGCGTCCAACTTGTTCAAGCTTCGCAATCAGCGCCCTAATCGTCTGGCCTCCCGCGGGCGCAGTTCGTAGATTCGCTCACGCCGGTTCTTGATTACCGTGATTGGGCCGGGTTTCGAGAGCAGGCGGGTATAATTTGCAAATCGCCGGTCGAGTTATGGCGGAGCCTTTGGCGAGATCACCCGCACGACATGGATCGGCCGTCAGGCGCCACAATAGACTTGCGTCGCGTGGGGCCGACGAGCGGCGACCGTGATGCCGATCTTGAGATATGTAACTAATCGGTTACGTATTTGTCAAGCGAGCACCATTTGTGGGCGAGCCGTTCGAGGGCGAAATCGACTGCGGCGGCCGCTCGCGGGACCGCGGCGAAGACGAATCATCGTACCTGTGGCGCAATGCATCATCCGGTACCAAGTCGAACAGGCCCGTCTCGCCCGTGTGATTCCATTCGCTTGGGACTTCATGAGAGGTATTGGACGCAATTCGGCGGGCGCCGCACCAGCTAAATCCGACCGCAACCCGCGCCGCACGACATGCGCGGCAATACTTGTCATCATGACGGGCCGTTTCCATCCACGATGGTGACTCGCGAAGATTGGTATCCGGGTGTGGCTCCGGTATGTCTCATCGGCACCTCGTCTCCCAGTCGTCGCGTTGCCTTGCTAAACTGATGGCTTCGCAGCCGGAGGGGTGGCCGAGTGGTTGAAGGCACCGGTCTTGAAAATCTGCTCCCTACCCTTTACGACACTTTGCCACCCCACATTAGCTCATGAAATAAGGGCTTTTTCGACCAGTACGCCAGCTCAGACCATCTCACCACACAGCAAAGTGGGCACTATGTGGGCACTAAGATCGCACCTTTCGATCAAATCCGTAGGGCAAAGCTACGCGACGGCCAACGACCGAGTTAAAATAAATTCAGGTGCATCATCATGGC
>JBOHWJ010000018.1:0-2976 GCA_050736495.1 Binataceae bacterium (SeqCode)
ACGGACAGCAGTTCGATTGCATTGCCGGTGGCGGGGCCATCGACCACGACGTAACGGTCTTCGAGCGCGGCGCGGCCGGCGATAAGCCGTAAATGCTCGAGCATCAGGAAGGCCTCGAGCCCTGGCAGCGCCGCCGTAACATAGCCAAAGGTGCGGCTTTTCAGCATGCGACTCGAGATCGACTTGAGCGGGACAATCCGGTGGATGAACGCCTCGAGTTCCGCTCGCCGACTGAGCGCCGTCACTTCGAGATTGTCGCCGGCGCTGGCGACACCGGCGCCGTCGAGATCGACCCCCAGCGCCCGCGCCGCGGAGAGTCGCCGGTCGAGATCGGCGAGAATGGTGGGGCGGCTGCGCGAAAGAGCGACCGCGAGCGCGGCGGCGACGGTGCTTTTGCCCGTGCCGCCCTTGCCGGTGACGAAGATCAAACGCGGCGGCGCCATCGGCTAGAATCTAAGCGGGTGCGGTGCGATAGTCCATCCGCGCCCAGGCGTTGACGCAGGTACGGTGAGACACGCTGAGCTGTGAGATTCGCTATGGAAGACGCAAGCAACGCCGCTGCCGCAATGCGAACGATCGCGCTTGCAATCGAGCCGGCGCAGATAGCGCTGTTCAAGGCGATTATCGAATCCTACGACAACCTGGCGACGATCCGTACCGAGGACCCGCGCCGCCATCATCTGAAGCTCTACTTCGGACCCGAATCCGCAGCCGAGGTCGAGGCGCTGGTCGACGCACTGGCGGCGGTGTTTTCAATTCGCCGGCTCAGTCCGGATGCTCGCCCCTGATCTCGACCGAGTAGTCGCGGCCCTCCCAGCGCTCGTCGCCGAGCCATAGGAAGGTGAATCGGATCGGTGCGAGATCGCCCGGTTTGGTCTCGATATCGAGAAAATTGAGGCCGATCGAAGTCGGGTTGGCCCGCATATCCTTCACCGTGCGCCATTCGTTGTCGGTCCAATGCAGCACGAATGGCGCGGTCGCCTGAACCCGCAGCGTGGTGCCGGCGACGATCGTGCGTATCTGGCGGTTGGCTTTCCAAATCTCCATCCGCCGGCGCTGGAGGCCGTCGCGATAACGCTCGGCGACTTCCGGGATGAGGTCGAACACTTCGCCGTCGGCGGTCGAGCGCAGCAGCTTGATATATTCGGCATGCGCCCACATCAGCGGCATCGCGCTGCCAGTTGGCTTGCCCAGATACATCAGAGAGGCCGGTTTGTCCGGCTGATCCCAGACCTGTTCGGGGAGGAGCCGCGTGGCCGTGGCGAATTGCTCCATTGCGCGCAGATAGGGGGCCACGTCGCGTCCGGCGGCGAGTTCATAATGGCCGCGCTCGCCTGTGAGCAACGGCCACGGTCGTCCGACGCCCCATCCGGCAAACGGTCCGCCGTCGTCGCGCTGGCCGTAGCCGTCGTGGGTGTAACGCTTCCAGCACGGGCCGGCCGGCAAGTCGACCTTGAGTGCGGCGTCGATTACCCTCAGCGAATCTTCCATCAATGGATCGTTAGCGCGCCGAATGCCGTAGCGCACCAGTTCGAGGAAGCCCGCGTCGACGATTTCGGCGGCTGGAAATTCGCATTGCGCGCCGGGTGGCCGGTTGTGAATCGGCACCATTCCATGGTCGGGATCCTCGTCCGGGAAGGGGTCGCCCTCGGGATTGATCCGGATGTAGTGGCGGGAGATGCCCGGTACCAGCACGCCCGCGTTGGTCACGGTCCAGGTCTCGACATGCGATTCAAGGAAGTCGGCGTAATCGATGAGGCAGCGAGCGCTGACCTCGTCGCCACGCTCGTTGGCGAGGCCGCCGGCGCATATTAGCGCAGCGATGTTGCTGGCCAGCGTCGACGGCGAATAGCCGCCGTTTTCCTCCCAACGCTCCTGCGGCGTCGCCGGGCCATGGCAGATGAGATAGTGCGCCGCCGCGCGCACCATGGGATACGGGTCGAAGTCGGCCAGCGCGCCCGCCCTGTGCAGGCGCCACGCCAGCATGATCGGAAAGGCGACTTCGTCGAGTTGGATGCCGCTCCAGTAGGGGTTGCCGTCGATCCAGAAGTTCTGCGGGAAGCCGCCGTCGGCCCCCTGCGTGCACGCTAGATAGATGAGCGCGCGCAACGGCGTGGTGGTGTCGCCCGCGGCCAGCAGCCCGGTCGCGCTGTTGACCATGTCGCGCGTCCATACCAGGTGATAGCCGCCGAGGTCCTCGTCGCCCTTGGCTTCGCCCCATGGAATGCTGAGCGAGGCGATAAGTGCGCCCGGGTAGCTCTTGTCCTCGTGCGCCATCACCAGTTCGCGGCTGCGCCGGTAGAGTGTGCCGCCGTCGCCGGTGAACTTTTCGAGCGGATGAAGATGGCCGCATACACGCTCCCATTGGTCGAGGAAGCGCGCTTTGTGTTCGGTGAAGGGCAGGGCGAGTGATTGAAAAAGCGTGGTTACCGCGCGATGCAGCGTGCGTCCGAAAGCGAGTCCGAGGGTAAACTGATGGTCCGCGCTCAAGTCGATTTCGCCGGTCAGCGCGATATTGCCGTCGGTCGCGGCGGCGAAGTCGTAATCCATGCGGAAGTCGGCGGCGAGATCCTGCCAGCCGTCGGTGGTGCCGACGTAACCGCATGAGCGGCGCACGAACGGCGTGGTCGCGGCGAGCGCGAGCCATGTGCCGCCTTTATTCGCGGTCAGAAATTCACGGCCGGCGAGGCTGGCGACGTTACCATTGTTGCTCCATCCGCCGACCTCGAGATGCGGCGCCAGCAGCGCGTAGAGATGCAGCTTGGGCAGCAGATCGGGGTCGCCCTCCAGTCGCGTATCGATCAGGACGCAGGCCTGATGCGGATCGGAAATCACCTCCATCACGATGCGGTAGCGGCCTTGGCGGTCGGCGTTGATGATGCGTACCCCGAGTCCGTGTTCACCGAGGTACTCAATCGTCGTGTCGAGATTGCGATGGGTGTCGTGAAAAAAAGTTTCGCCGTCGCTGACCAGGAA
>JBOHWJ010000019.1:0-2431 GCA_050736495.1 Binataceae bacterium (SeqCode)
CTTTTTTTCATGGCCGCTGGTTCGTTCGATCCGCCGTTCCGGTCCTCGCAAGGAGAACGACAGGGGTCGCGGCAAATGTTACACGATGCGTTTCTGGCCGTGTTTGAAGCCGCCCTGCTGGCCCGGCGGCACTTCTTTGGCGAGGTCGGGGTCACGCTCGCGTTCGCGATCCCGCTCCTGCCCCTGGTCCCGCCCCCGGCGTTCGTGCTCACGTTCGCGACCGCCACGTTCACGCCGTTCATCGACCGGCACAATCTCGATCGAACGTAAAAAGCTGTCGCCCGATGAGCGCGTCGTGATCATGGGATCGTCCTTGAGTGCGAGGTGGACGATGCGGCGGTCGCGCGGTGGCATCGGGTCGAGCGTAACCGCGACATGCTCGCGCTTGGCCTCCTCACCCTTCGACAACGCCATCCGATGCAGTTGGCGGCGACGGCGCGCACGATAGGATTCAGTATCAATGGAGATCGGGACGGCATCCTTGATTTTGCGCGCGACCAGGCGGTTGACGAGGTATTCGAGTGCGTCGAGCGTCTGACCATGGCGGCCGATTAGGATGCCCGAGCCGTCGCCCTTGATATTGAGTTCGATCGTGTCGAGATCGACTTCGACCCGTTCGATCTCGGTCCTTTCGTTCATCAGTTCGAGGATACGGCCAAGGATGACGGAGGCTTCGCGCACCTGCTCGTCGAGATTGGCGGGTTTGCGGTCGGCGGCGTCGCCAGTATCGCCTTCCGGTTCGCGATCGACGGCCGTGCTCGCGCCAGGCGCGGCATCGTTGTCCTCGCGCCTGGGCGTGCGGTTGGATGGCCGCTCGACTTGACGCTCGGCGCGCCGCCCGCTCTGGCGTTCGCGCTCACGTTCGCGGTCGTCAAGGCGCTCGCGCTCGCCCGTTTCACGTTCCGCCGGAGTGCGGCGATGGGGCGAGTCGGCCGCGGCCGTGACCGGCGCGGTTGGAGGCACTGGCGCGCGCGGCGGCGGTGAAGACGTCGCGGGGGCAACCGGCTGGCGCACCGAACGTGGCGGCGGCGCTGGCGGCGGTGATTGGACGCCGCTTTGCGCGGTGGCGGGTGCATGGCGTGTCACGCGCACGCGTGCCTGACGCACACCGAGACCCAAAACGCCCGCACGGGGCGTACTCAGGACCTCGATCTCAACGTCATCTTCCTGCGCGCCAAGCTTTTCGAGCGCCTGTCTTATGGCTTGGTCAACTGTGGGTGCGGTGGCTTCGATTGAATCGCTGGGACTCATGTTGCGGGTGTGTTCTGTTGGAACTCGCGGTTAAGGAAAAACTGCTGAACGATACCAAGCAGATTCGAGGCGAGATAGTAAAGCGAAAGGCCCGCCGGCAGGTCGATAAAAATCAGGCTGAAGACCACCGGCATATACATCATCATCTTTTGCTGACTCGGGTCCGCCTGCCGTGGCATCATCCATTGCTGCAATAGCGACGTCGCCGCCATCAACAACACCAGCACTGGCAGGCCATGGCAACTGGTATATGGGATCGCGGGCATTCCGTGAATCGGCAGACAGTCGGGCGCCGAAAGGTCGCGTATCCAGCCCCAGAATGGGGCCTGGCGCAGCTCGACCGCATTGAGCAGCGCCTCGTACAGCCCCCACAAAATTGGGAGCTGAATCACCATCGGCAGGCAACCGCCGAGCGGGTTGGCGCCGTTGCGTTTATAGAGGTCGACCATTTCGCGGTTGAGCCGTTCCTGGTCATCCTTGAATTTCTCGCGGATGCGTTCGACCTGAGGCTGCAAGCGTTGCATCTTCATCATCGAGCGTTGGCTCTTTATCGACATCGGTAACGTCACCAGACGCACGATAAAGGTCAACAGGATGATAGCAACACCGTAGTTCGGCGCAATCCGATGCAGGATGTTGAGCGCACGCAGGAACGGTAGTGCGATGATGCTGGTCCAACCGAAATCGATCGCCTTGCTGAGCGGCGGCGCGGCCTTTTCCAGCAGGCTGAGTTCCTTGGGGCCCATGTAGACCTGCGTGCTGAGGCTGCGCGCGCCACTGAACAGGATGCGGGCGTTGCCCTCGTTGTCGCCGTAGTCCATCTCGAGCGTGCCCTGGTCGGGTTGCTGAGGCAGAAAAGCCGACAGGAAGTAGCGGTCGCCGAAGCCGGCGTAAGTAATCTTCCCGCTGATCGGCGCGAGGCCTTTTTTGAACGCCCCCTCGTCATGGGTGAACGACTTGCCGGTGACGTAGCCTTGCAGCATCGGGATATCATGATAACCCGATTCGATTTGCTTGAGCGGCTGGCTCATCGAAAACCCAATGGCAGCGGGCGCCGGAGCGCCGGCGGCGGTCTCGACCCGCGCGCTCAGGCCGAAGGCATAGCTGGAATCGCGAAAGCTGTATGTTTTTTCAAGCTTAAGCCCGTCCGCGGTTGCCGTCGTGAAGGTGACGGTTGCGG
>JBOHWJ010000020.1:0-2166 GCA_050736495.1 Binataceae bacterium (SeqCode)
TCTACCACCACCGGACCCGGACGGCCGGTGCCGGCTATATAAAAAGCCTCTTTGATGATTCGCGCGACGTCCTTGACGTCTTTGACCAGGTAGTTGTGCTTCGTGCAGGGCCGCGTAATCCCGACGATGTCGGCTTCCTGGAAGGCGTCGTTGCCGATGAGGCTGGTCGAGACCTGCCCGGAAATCACGACCATCGGGGTCGAGTCCATGTAAGCGTCGGCAATGCCGGTGACCGCGTTGGTCGCGCCCGGTCCCGACGTTACGATCACGACTCCAGGCCGTCCGCTGACACGCGCATAGCCCTCGGCCATATGGGTCGCACCTTGCTCGTGGCGCACGAGGACATGCCTTATTTTGGAATCGAGGAGCGCGTCGTAAGTCGGCAGGATGGCGCCTCCGGGATAGCCAAAAATCACGTCCACCCCCTCGGCCACGAGACTCTCGATTACGATTTGGGCACCTGTCAACTTCTTCATTGATCCTTCACGAGCGCGGATAACAGACACTTTCGGATTCAACAAAAATTACACCACCGGCGGGGTCTGGCACAACGCAGCCGCCCGGATTGAACCAATTGGGGATGAATTCAGAAACGCGCGAAGGCGCTGCCGACGCGTGGCGGCCCGCGCCAGCGGCCGGTCAAAAGCGCAGCACGAAGCGCACGTCGCCAAAGCGCACCTCGCTGCCCTTCGCCACGATCGCAGAGCCATGCACCGGCTGCCCGTTGATGTAGCTGCCGTTGGTTGAGTTGAGGTCGACCAATTCGTAGGCGTCGTTGCGCCGCATCAGGCGCGCATGATTGCGTGAGACGCTCGCATGTGGAATGACCACGTCGTTGTCCTCGCCGCGTCCGAGTGAGACTTCATCCTTGAGCAGGCTGAATTCCGCCGGCACCGGGTCGACAGGGTCGATCGCGCTCAGACGCGCCTCATCGGAATGACCCATGCCCGCCATCAGCGGCGCCACTGGCAGCGGTTGCGCGGGCGCGGCGGCGCGTTGCCGCTGGACCTGGCCGGCGAACTGACGCGCGGCCGAGACCGCGGAGCCGAGATTTGGCGCCGGCTGCTGACTCTGGGCCTGCACGATCGCCTTGAGCTCTTCGCGGTCGACGCCGAAGCGCATGCGCGAAAGCCCGAACAAGCCGAAAATCGCGATTAACGGCACCACGCCGTTCCACCACGAGAACGACACCTGCGGCATCCCCACCCATCCGCCGCTGCGGTTGGTGTTGCTGCCATTCTCCGGCACATTGATCACCGCGCCGCCGACTCCGCGCACCTGGTAGGAGGTGTTGGCGACCGCGGTCTGGCCGTCGAAATTGACGCGCAATTCGACCTTGCGATCAGTGCCATCCTCGATCGGCCGCGGCGTGCGATAGGTCAATGAATATTCGGTCGCGATCGAGTGTCCGATTTCGAGTACCAATTCCGGAAAGCGATTTTCCTGGGTCACGATATTCCATTGGCGCCCATGCGTCGCCTCCACAATCTGGTAATATTGCGGCGCAATAAATGGGGGCGGCACTACCGCGTACAACGTCAGACTCTGCTTGCCCAGCATCGCGGCCACCTGCGAGCCGGTAAGATCGTTCACCGCGCAACTGCTCTGGCCGGCGCAGGAGCCGCCGGCGCAGCATGAGGGTTTGTGGCTCCAGTAGGCCTGGTCATGCTGGGTGGATTGCGATCCGTCGCCGGCGTGATGCGGCGGCGCGTCGGTTACCAGGATCAGAATGGCTTGCGCCTTGGGCCGGAACGGCAGACTTGACGCGTAGGCGAGTGCGCCGAGCTGATCCTCGGGAATATCGCCGCCGCCCCCCGCATGGAGCCCGCCGACCCATCCGATGAAGTCGCTGACGTTAGAGGTCAAACTGTTGCGGTACGGGCAATTGCAGTCAGGGTATTGGGAGACGACGTAATCCTCAAAGGTCACCAGTCCCAACCGGTAATCGCGGTTGTTGGCGGCGAGTTCGTGCGCGAAGTCAATGATGTTCTGCTTGACGGCGTCGATGTATGGCTGCATGGATTCGGTGACATCCATGACGAACACGATATCGACCGGACGGCCCTGCCCGGAACCGCGAAAGTCGATAATTTTGGCGAGTTGGCCGTCCTCGAAGACTTGCAGGTTGTCAGGGCGCAGGTTGCCGACTGGCTGACCATTTTGATC
>JBOHWJ010000021.1:0-5195 GCA_050736495.1 Binataceae bacterium (SeqCode)
CCACTCAAGTGCCGCCCGCCCCCTCGCCATCGCCGCCGCAGCCGTCGCGTCCCGGGCCGCCGTCGATGGCGGCGCCCGCATGCGCGTGATTCGCCGGCGTAGGCTTCGTCGCCGACGCCCCCTCGTGGCGGCGCCGCCGCCGCCCACCACGACGCCGGCGCCGCTGTCTAAACGGTGGCCCGCCCTCGCCCCCCGGCCCGTGCGCCTGCGCATGTGCGCCACCGTGACGCGCTCCAGGATGCGGCCGCGCCGGCTCGCTCAGGAAGCGATCGAGCGCCTGCGGGTCCGCACCATAGGTGGGTGCGATCAACTCGAACAGGCGATGCGCCTGTGCGAAATATGGCCGTCGCGCCAATTTGCGAGTGAGCCGCGATGGCGTCAGCAGATGTGGCAGCGATTCGAGCAGCAAACGCATGTGTTCAGTATCGGCGCGCGAGAAGCCGCGCAAGCGCAAATCGTTCACGATGGAGAGGCGGTCGCTCGGACTACTGCGGCGCGCGTTCACCAGGTGCAGGTCGGCGAAAAGCGACGCCAGGATGGATGGATGTGATGGCTCCATCCCGAGGTTGGCCGCGCGGCCGAGCGCTTCCAGGTTACGCACCGTGGGAGAGGTCGCCCAATCGTCGCCGTAATCGCGCAGGTGATGCCACAGGCCGGGCAGCAGTACGCCCAGCAACCCCAGTTCCGTCATCAGCGTCAGCGCCCGAGCGGCATTGCGAAAGCCCAGTGTCCGATAAATCTCCTCGACCAGGCGCGGTGCCGAAGCCTTCGCGAGGTCGCCGCAATGCTGTTCGATGGCGGCGCGCGTGGCCGGTTCGATTTCAAAATCCAGCTTCGCCGCAAAGCGCACTGCCCGGATCATCCGTACCGGATCCTCGCGCATCCGGATTTCGGGCTCGCCGACGCTGCGGATCAAGCGCCCACGCAGGTCATCAACCCCGCCTACGTAGTCAATCACGTGAAACGTGCGGGGATCATAGAACAGCGCGTTGACCGTGAAATCGCGGCGAAACGCATCTTCTTCGGGGGTGCCGAAAGTATTGTCGTGCCGGATCAGGGGGTCGTCGCTTTCCGGCGTCTCTTCGGAGTGACGGCGGAAGGTTGCGACTTCGATATTGCGTGGTCCAAAAAAAACGTGGACGAGGCGAAAGCGGCGGCCGATAAGGCGCGAATTGCGGAACAGCTCGCGCACCTGGCTTGGATGGGCCGAAGTGGCAACGTCGAAATCCTTGGGCCGGCGCCCCGTCATCAGATCGCGCACACCACCCCCCACCAGGTAAGCGGAATACCCGGCGTTGATTAGGCGGTAGAGCACCTTCAAGACGTCGGGATCGATATCCCTGCGCGATACCGGGTGTTGCGCCCGTTCCAGTATGGAGGGTTCCACAGCGCTTATATCGATCGATTTGGCGGACGCCCGTCCGCTGCCATCTGCCCGGTTCTTCGCCGAGACTCGGGCACCCACCCAAAAGCATGCCTCATTACCTTATTTAGCCTGATAGCGCGCACACTGCGAGGCTGGGAACGGCTCATCCCTCCCAACAGCCGCACCGCCGCGGCCATCCTTGACCCCGCGCTCTCTATACCCCAGTCGCGTGACCGCGCGAAATCTCATAATCTTATTTGGTTATGCCAAAACAGGAGCGGCGAACTGTCCAAGTCGTCAGCCATGGACCTTCGTGCCTCGACGGTGTGATGGCAGCCGCAACTGTGCGACGCTTTTATCAGGGCGAGCGCGTTCTCACGACGCTGGCCGCCAACGGTGACAGCGATCGCGTAATCCAGGGCCTCAGACCCAGGGCTGGCGGCAACGCCGACGAATTCTGGATCACTGACCTCTCGTGGACCTCGACCGATACCGCGGCGCATCTCAGATTGCTCCTGCGCAATGGCGCGCGCATCTGCTGGATCGACCATCATCGCACCGCCGTCTCGCGCGCCGACGCGCCCGAATTCGACGTACCGTTCACTGGCCGCGTGCTCTCCGAGCAGTATTCCGCTGCGCGGCTTACTTTCAACTTCCTCCAACAGATGGCGCACGACAGCGCCGACGACGTGCCGCGCCCCGCCTTCGAGGAGTTCTTTCCCTTCGTCGCCATCGCGGACGACCACGACCGTTGGATCCACCAAATACCTGAGTCGTCTGATTGGGCGCTCGCCGTGCAGACGCTCGGCGGCATGGAGTCGTATCGCGAAGTAATCCGCCTTAGCGAACCGGTGATGAGCCGGCGCCTGCGCGCCGCACTCGAAGCCGGACGAAAGGCTATGAACAAGAGCGTCGAGTTGGCGCGCGCCACCATGGTCGAACGCGAACTCGGCAACGGTCTGCGCGTGCGTACCGCGTGCTGCATGGGTTATAGCAGCGAGGTCGCCGCCAAGCTTTACGAGGGGCAGCATCAGACCGTGATCGCGCTGTTCGACTTGCGAAGTCTCGGAGTGAGCCTGCGGCGCAGTACGGATTGTGAGATTGACCTGTCTGAGTTGGCGCGTTCCTTCGGCGGCGGCGGTCATGCCGCGGCGGCGGGCTTCGCCGTGCCCGAGGCCAAGCGCGCGCCCGCCGAACGTCTCGCCGATTTGCTCGGCGAAACACTGCAACGCGAACCCCGCCAGGAATAGGCCTCGCGCCAGATTCCGCGCCGGGCGCTTCAATCTTACGCTGGGCGCTATAGCGACGGCGGTGGGAATCGGCGCGGCACTGAGTCAAACGATCGCGGGAGCAATTGTTGATCACTTCGGTGACCGCGCCGGATTCCTGTTCCTTGCCTCCGTTGCGGCCTTGGCCTTCCTGACCCTGTGGCTCTTGATGCCTGAAACCCTCGAACGAAAGCGGGTCGCTCCCGCGCGGGACAATCTTCCCTCCCTTTCACCCTGAGAAGGACGCGCACGCGCCATGCCGGCGCCGCCAGATCGCGGCTTGCGCACTACGAGCGGCGGGGTTAGATTCGCGCCGTGGATCAAGCCCTGGAACAAATGCTTAATCTCCTGCTCGAATCCGAGCGCGCCGGGGTAGTCGCCCTGGATGTGCTGGCTGGACAGGTCGAGCAGGAGGACCTGCGCAAGTTCCTGATCGCGGGGAAAGAGGACGAGAGCGCCACCGCCGGCCAACTCGAACAGTTGATTCGCGACGGTGGCGGCACGCCGTCGCCCAAGGTCGGCCCCTTCGCCGCAAAAATTGCGGCGCTCGGCACCGTGCGCGAGCGTGTCGAATTGCTGATTAAGGGCGAGGAATGGGTGGCGCGCAAAGTCGAGGAAGCGCTGGCGCTGGCGCCGCTAACCGGTGCGGCGCATGACTACCTGCGGACGATGGCCAACCGCCATCGCTTCGATGTCGAATGGACCGGCGCCAAACTCATCAACATGATTAACAACATGCGGTAGCAAAAGCGCCCGGCCGTCGCGGGCGCCGATTACGGAGCGGCTCGATGGACCTGAGTTTCACCCCGGAACAGGAAAAATTCCGCGAAAAAGTGCAGAACTTCCTGCGCGACAACCTGCCCGCCGGATGGGGCCAGGCGGGTTTCCGTCCGCCTCAGGGCTCGATGCTCGAATTTCTCAAAGACTGGCAGCAGCGCCTTTATGAAGGCGGTTTTCTCGGCATGGCGTGGCCCAAGGAGTACGGCGGACAGGGCGCAAGCCAGATCGAGATGGCAATTTTCAACGAGGAGGTCGCGCGCTTTCGCGCGCCCGGTCCGCTCAACGTATTGGGTGTCACGATGGCTGGTCCGACCATCGTCACCCATGGTACCGACGATCAGAAAACGCGCTTCCTGCCGAAAATTCTGAGCTGCGAGGAGATTTGGTGCCAGGGTTTCTCCGAACCCAATTCGGGCTCCGACGTTGCCTCCGCGCGCACCCGCGCCGAACTCAAGGGCGACGAATTCATCGTCAACGGCCAGAAAGTCTGGACCACGCTCGGCCATATCGCCGACTGGTGCATGCTGCTGGTGCGCACCGATCCCGACGCCCCCAAGCATCGCGGCCTCAGCTACCTGCTGGTCGATATGCACAGTCCCGGCGTCACCGTGAAACCGCTCAGGCAGATGACCGGCGAATCGGAGTTCAACGAACTCTTCTTCGACGACGTTCATGTGCCACGTCAGAACCTGCTTGGCGGCCTCAACGAGGGGTGGCGGGTCGCCACCACGACGCTGATGAACGAGCGGGGCACGGCCGCGCTCGCCAGCGTGATGCGCTACCGTATTGTCTTCAACGAGATCGTCGACCTCGCGCGTACTACGATACGCGAGGGCAAACCGGCGACCGCCGATCCGGTCATTCGCCAACAGTTGGCGCAATTCTACGTCGACCTCGAAACGATGCGCTTTACCGCCTACCGTACCTTCTCAAAAATTTTGAAGGGCGGCACCCCGGGCCCCGAGGGTTCAATCTCCAAGCTCGCGTGGTCGGAACTGAATCAGCGGATGCAGGAATTCGTCATGTCGCTCGAAGGGCCGGCCAGTCAATTGGTCAAAGGATCGGCCCACGCCGTGCAGAGCGGCCGCTGGCAGCACCATTTCCTCCGCTCGCGCGCCAATACGATCGAAGGCGGTACCTCGGAAATCCAGCGCAATATTATCGCGGAGCGCGTCCTCGGCCTGCCCAAGGCGCGCTGAGCGCGCCGCGCCGCGCTTCAGTCGTTGGGCGATGGCGCCGGCACTTCCCGCATGCGCGCCGTGGTATCGTTGTCATACTCCAGATGGAGTGCGCGCACGATAATGCCGTGCATCCGCCACATCGCGATGACATAGACCAGTTCCATGATCTGCTCGTCGCTGAAATGGCGCTTGAGTTCCGCGAAGGTCGCGTCTTCAATCAGGTTGCGGCCGACCAATTCGTCCGCCGCCGCCATCACCGCGCGTTCAGTGGCGTCGAATTTGTCGCTGGTCTGCCAACCCTTTACGGCCTGTAGCTTCTCCTCGGGTATCCCGGCCATCCGTGCGACCTTCAGATGCTGCGAATATTCGAACTTCGAATCGCCGACGATGCCGGTGCGTAAAATCGCAAGTTCCCGATAACGCGGCTCAAGTACTCGCCCAGGCCGTAGCAGCGCGAGCAGCGCCCGCGTGCGACATCTGCAAGATGTCAGGCACCAGCGCGAAAGTGGTCCAGTAATCTCCCGGTGTGCCGGTTGCGGTTCCCGGCTCGGCGACTGGATCGCGATCGCCGAAGAAATTCTTGTAGATTCTCTGTACCTC
>JBOHWJ010000022.1:0-6574 GCA_050736495.1 Binataceae bacterium (SeqCode)
AGGCCTTGGTGGTGTTGCCGATCGCGTCCATCCACGACAGCGTGCGCGAGGCCTCTTCCTGATGGATCCCGCCCATCTCGAAGATGCCGTGCGCGTTGTCGGTGATCGGCCCGTAGGTGTCCATCGCGAGGATGAAACCGGTGGTAGTCAGCAGGCCGAGGCCGGTCAGCGCGATTCCGTAGAACTGCAGCGCGAGCGAGTCGCGGAAAATAATCATCGCGCCGATAATCACGAGCGCAATAAGTATCAGCGCCCACACCGACGACTCCAATCCCTCGGCGAGACCGGAGAGAATCAGGGTGGCCGGGCCGGTACGCGCGGCCATCGCGGTCTCGGTCACCGGTCCACGGTCGGGATGGGTGAAATAATTGGTCAGCCACAGCGTCAGAACCGCGAGCACGATGCCGAGTGTGGCGGTGATTGCAAAGCGCCAGTCGGGCGCGCCAGTGCGCGGGTCGGTTAGATAGAAGTAGTTGACAACGAAGAAGAGAACGACGGAAACGGCCGCCGAAGTGAGGTAGCCGACGTTGATCGGCTTCATCGGATCGAGCATCGCGGAGCCAGATGGCACGCGCACGGCCAGGATGCCGATGATCGAGGAGAACACGCCGACCGCGCGCAGAATCAGCGCGAAAATAATGAGCTTCATCGCGAACGCGCCGGCGAAAACGCCGTACGCCGCTTGGAAATCCTTCTCGCCCACCGCGTAAGCCGCAAGGATGATCGCGGCGACCAGCGTGACCTCGTATGACTCGAAAACGTCCGCCGCCATGCCGGCGCAATCGCCGACGTTGTCGCCGACATTGTCGGCGATGGTCGCGGCGTTGCGAGGATCGTCTTCGGGGATTCCGGCTTCGATCTTGCCCACCAGGTCGCCGCCCACGTCAGCGGCCTTGGTGAAAATGCCGCCACCGACGCGCATGAAGAGCGCGGCCAGCGAACCGCCAAAGCCGAATCCAACCAGGACCTTCATCGCGTCCTGCTGGAAGATCAGAAAGATGATGGTCGCGCCGAGCAAGCCGAGACCAACCACGAACATGCCTGAAACGCCGCCGGCCTTGAACGCCAGCTCCATCGCGTCCTTGAAGCTGGTCAGTGCGGCGTTGGCACTGCGCACGTTGCCCTTGACCGCGAGCCACATCCCGACGTAGCCGGCGCAGTAGGAGGCGCTGACGCCGCCGATGAAGGCGACCGCGATGCCAACTGGCAACGCCCATCCACTATAGACATTGCGATACATAAAGAAGAGCGCGATCGCTATAGCTATGACAAAGAACGCCATGGTTTTTACCTGTCTGCCCAGGTAAGCCATGGAGCCGTCGTAGACCGCGTCAGCCACGTCGGTCATCGATTTCGGACCAGGGTCGGCCCTCAGTACGATGCGCACCAGCCAAAGGCCAAAGCCCAGCGCTATCAACGCCGAGATCAGGACCAGCCACAAGATCAGCAACTGGTTGCTGGTCAGAGCCGGCAGAACAATTTTTGCTTCCGACATCGAACTTCAGTCTCCTGACAATGAATGCGACGCATGGCGATACCGAGATGCCATCGCTTTTTTAATTCCCCCGACACGACAGCCGCCTTCGGATGCCCAGATTATCGGGCGCAGTGTAGGTTTTCCCGCGAATCAAGTCCAGCATCGGAACGGTTCCCGCGGCGCCCGGATATGCGCCGCGCGGATGCTGCGTGCTAGTTCAGCCCGGAACTGCGCACGGAACCATATCATGGCGGCGCCGGACGCCAGCGGCCGATCATTGCAATTCGCGCAGGATCTGACAATTCGTGCAATATGTGGCCGCATATGCGCGGCACGTGGGCGGAAGACGCGATGCGGACGCGGCTGAACCGCGCGAACAGCGATCGGTGCAAATGCACCGCCGCGATGCGCGCGCTTCGCAGCGCCAGGCGCGCGCCGGCGTGTCTTGAGGGGTGTGTTGATCGCGGCAGCGCCCATGTGTTTAGTTGGAACGGCCAACCATGAACGTCAATATCGAGAATACCTCAGAGCTCGGACGCAAAGTCACGATCGAACTGGAACCGGCCGAGATCAATCGCGAGCTCGATCGGACCTACAATGAGCTGAAGCGCAGCGTACAGCTCAAGGGCTTCCGCCCCGGGCATGTGCCGCGCAACCTGCTCGAACGCTTCTTCGGTGACCAGATACGCGGGGATGTCATCCAGAAGCTCATCAAGGAGTACACCGGCAAAGCGCTCGAGGAGAACGACCTCAAGCCCGTGGTCGAACCGGAGATCGTGACCGAAGAGACCGACCTCAAGAAGGCCTTTCGCTTCAGCGCGATGTTCGACCTCAAACCCGCGCTCGTGGTCAAGGATTACCAGGACCTCAAGATCCCGACGGCCGAGGTCACCCTCAACGAGTCCGACGTCGACGCCGAACTCGAGCGCATTCGCCAGCGCAGCGCGACGCTAAAGAAAGTCGAGGGGCGCACGCTGGTGCAGGAGGGCGACTTCGTCCTCGCCGCGATCGAGGGTTTCGAACACGACAAGGCAATCGACGGCACCAAGGTCGATGACCGGCTCCTGCGCGTATCCAAGGACGCGCTCGCGCACGGACTCGACGAAGTTCTGCTCGGCGCCGAAGTCTCGCAGGAGACGCGCAAGTCGCGCAGCTACCCGGCGGACTACACGGAAAAGGAGATCGCCGGCAAGGACGTCGAATGGCGCGCCTCGGTCAAGGAACTTTACACCACCGTGGTGCCGGAACTCGACGACGAATTCGCCAAAGACCAGGGCGAGTTTCAGAGCCTGACCGATTTGCGCGACGCCGTGCGCAAGCAACTCCAAGAGCGCGCCCGCCAGGAAGCTGACGCGCGCGCACGCCAGGGCCTGATCGATCTAATCATCGAGCGCAATCCGATCGAATTGCCGGACTCGCTGGTGGTGCGCGAGCAGCGCGCGATCGAAAGCGAGCTCGCGGCCGGCTTACAGGCGGCGGGGATGACGCAGGAGGAAGCCGTGGCCAAAGCGCACGAGAATGCCGAGGAAACCAGGACCCGCGCGGAGAAGCGTGCGCGCACAGGGCTCATCATCGATGCCATCGCCGAACAGGAAAACGTCGATGTCAACGACGACCAGGTGGCTGAGCGCGTCGCGCAGATCGTGTTGCAGGGCGGACGTCAGCGCGAGCGCGTGGCGGAATACTACAAAAGCGAGGAAGCGCGCGCCACGTTGCAACAGACCATGCGGCGCGAAAAGACCCTCGACGCTCTGATGACCCGCGCGCAAATCGAAAGCGAGACCAGCGCCGGAGAGAGTCCGGCGAGCGCCTGAGCATAATAAGTGATTCCTGCTTTCAGGTTGCCCGTATTTTGCAAACAGATTAGAATTTTGTTAACGGGGCGGGCATCCAAGCCGCACTGGACCATTGCCATCGGGGACCTTGGGAATTTATGAGCAATCTGGTGCCGGTCGTTGTCGAGCAGACGGGCCGTGGGGAGCGCGCCTACGATATATATTCGCGCCTGCTGAAGGACCGGATCGTTTTTCTTGGTTACCCGGTCAACGACGATGTCGCCAATCTGGTGACCGCGCAATTTCTTTTCCTGGAATCGGAAGATCCTGAAAAAGAGATTAGCTTCTATATCAATTCGCCGGGTGGTTCGGTAACCGCCGGGCTCGCTATCTACGACACCATGCAGTTCATCAAGCCGCCGGTGTCGACGCTGTGTCTTGGCCAGGCGGCCAGCATGGCGGCGGTACTGCTGCTGGCGGGCGAAAAGGGCCGGCGCTACGCGCTGCCCCATTCGCGTATCATGTTGCATCAGCCGCTTGGCGGGGCGCAGGGACAGGCGACCGATCTCGACATCCAAGCGCGCGAAATACTCCGCATCCGCGAGCAACTGAACAACATCATCATGCGGCACAGCGGACAGAACCTGCGCAAGATCGAAAAGGACACCGACCGCGACCGCTTCTTCCCGCCCGAACAGGCGGTTGAATACGGATTGATTGATGAGGTAGTCGTAAGCCGGAGGTCCCCCAAGTGAACCGCGGGAGGCAGTATGGCTAAACATGACGACCGCTCGGGCAACCTGGTGTGCTCGTTCTGCGGCAAGAGCCAGGACGAGGTGCGTAAGCTCATCGCCGGTCCCACGGTATATATCTGCGATGAATGCATCGACCTCTGTAATGACATAATCGCCGAAGAGACCGACAACGAGGAGGCCTTCAGCCAGACCTCGGCGGTACCCAAGCCGGCCGAAATCAAGCGCGTGCTTGACCAGTACGTTATCGGCCAGGAACGAGCCAAAAAAATCCTCTCAGTGGCCGTGCACAATCACTACAAGCGCATCGACTCGCAGATGGTGACCGGCGATGTCGAACTGCAAAAGTCGAATATCCTGCTGATCGGACCGACCGGGGTCGGCAAGACCCTGCTGGCGCAGACCCTCGCCCGCTTTCTTCAGGTGCCCTTCACCATCGCGGACGCGACCTCGCTGACCGAGGCCGGCTACGTCGGCGAGGACGTCGAAAACATCATCTTGTCATTGCTGCAGAACGCCGACTACGACATCGAGCGCTGCCAGCGCGGCATCGTCTATATCGATGAGATCGACAAAATTGCGCGCAAGGGTGACAACCCTTCGATCACGCGTGACGTTTCGGGCGAAGGCGTGCAGCAGGCACTGCTCAAGATCGTCGAGGGCACCATGGCGAGCGTGCCGCCCAAAGGCGGCCGCAAGCATCCGCAGCAGGAATTCCTGCAGGTCGACACCACCAATATCCTATTCATCTGCGGCGGCGCCTTTGTCGGCCTCGACGATATCATCCGCCGGCGAATCGCGGGCAAGACCATGGGCTTTCGCGCCGACCTGAGCCATCGCGACCCGCGTACGGTCTCCGAGTTGCTCAACGAAGTGCAGCCCGAGGATCTGTTGAAATTTGGTTTGATTCCCGAGTTCGTGGGCCGTCTTCCGGTAATTGCGACCCTGGGCGAACTCGACGAGGAAGCGCTGGTGCGGATCCTCACCGAGCCCAAGAACGCACTCGTGCGGCAGTACCAGAAGCTGTTCGACATGGAGAACGTGCATCTGAAATTCACCCAGGGAGCGTTGCGCGCGATCTCGCGCGAGGCGCTCAAACGCAAGTCAGGCGCTCGCGGTTTGCGTGCTATAATGGAGAGCATCATGGTGGATTTGATGTACGACATCCCGTCCCAGCCCAATATCAAGGAGGTAATGATTTCCGAGGAGGTTGTGACCCAGAAGGAACAGCCTCTGCTGGTCTATCAAAAGACCGCTGAAACCGCCTAGACAGGAGATTCGGGATCAACGGAGATGCTTTTCCGAAACGATAAAAAAGACAACCGCGACGGCTCAACGAGCGAAACCGTCCCTCTGTTACCGTTGCGGGAATTGATAGTTTTTCCCCACGAGGTCTACCCAATCTTTGTCGGCCGGCAAAAGTCGATAAAGGCATTGGAGGCCGCCGAAGCCCAGAAGAAGCCCATCTTGCTGGTCGCTCAGAAGGACGCGCGAGTTTCCGAACCGGGCCCCGACGATATCTACGCGGTCGGCACGCTCGGTATCGTGGTGCAACTGCTCAGGCTGCCCGACGGCACCGTCAAAGCGCTGCTCGAGGGCAAAAAACGCGCACGTATCCTGCGCTACGCGGTGCAGGACGACTTCTTCCAGGTCGAGGTCGAGGAGATCGACGAGGTCTTCGATCGGACCACGGAAGTCGAGGCGCTGATGCGATCGGTCAACGCGGCCTTCGACAACTACGTGCGCCTCAACAAGAAGATACCGCCCGAAACCGTTACCTCGATCGCCTCGGTCGACGATCCCGCCTTCCTCGCCGACAAGCTGGTCGGCCATCTGGGGATCAAGCTCGAGGACAAGCAATCGCTGCTGGAATGCACTAATCCGGCCGAGCGCCTCGAACGCATTCTGGGCTACATGCGATCCGAGCTCGAAATCCTCGAAGTCGAAAAACGCATCCGTTCGCGGGTCAAGAAGCAAATGGAGAAGACCCAGAAGGAGTACTACCTCAACGAGCAGATGCGCGCGATTCAGAAGGAGCTCGGCGAGAAGGACGAATTCAAGAACGAGATTCAGGAGTTGGAAGAAAAACTTCGCCAGAAAAAGATGCCGGCCGAGGCGCGCGAGAAATGCGAGCGCGAGATCAAGAAGCTCAAGATGATGTCGCCGATGTCGGCCGAGGCGACCGTGGTGCGCAACTACCTCGACTGGTTTCTCGCCCTGCCCTGGTTCGAATACACCGAGGACAAGCTCGACATCAAGGAAGCCGAGCGCATCCTCGAAGAGGATCATTACGGTCTCGAAAAGGTCAAGCAGCGCATCCTCGAATACCTCGCGGTGCAGACTCTGGTCGGCCAGATGAAAGGACCCATCCTGTGCCTGGTCGGGCCACCAGGAGTGGGCAAAACCTCACTCGGCAAGTCGGTCGCCCGCGCCACCGGACGGAAGTTCGTGCGCGTATCATTGGGCGGCGTGCGCGACGAGGCCGAAATTCGCGGTCATCGCCGCACCTATATCGGCGCATTGCCTGGCCAAATTATTCAAAGCATGAAGAAGGCGGGAACGGTCAATCC
>JBOHWJ010000023.1:0-4103 GCA_050736495.1 Binataceae bacterium (SeqCode)
ATCATCCTGCCGATGAGCGCATGGCTCAGCCAGGTATTCGGGCGCAAGCGCTACTACATGATGTCCGTCGCGCTGTTCACCGGGACCTCATTGCTGTGCGGCTTCGCCCCCAGCCTTGGAATGCTGGTCATTTTCCGGATCCTCCAGGGAGTTGGCGGGGGCGGTCTGGCGCCGGTCGAACAGGCGATCCTGGTCGACACTTTTCCCAAAGAGAAGCTGGGCGCGGCCTTCGCACTCTATAGCATGGCGATTGTTACAGCGCCGGCCATCGGGCCGCCGCTGGGAGGATGGATTACGGATAGCTTCTCGTGGCGCTGGGTTTTTTTCATCAACGTTCCGATCGGACTGATCTCGCTGCTGTTATCGAACCGCCTGATTCATGACCCCGCGCAATTCACCGAGGAACGGAAGGAGGCGCGGCGCGGCGGCAAGCTCCGGATCGACTACGTCGGCATCAGCCTGATTGCGATAGGATTTGCCTGTCTCCAAGTCGTGCTGGACCGCGGCGAGCGCGACGACTGGCTGGAAAGCCATTTCATCGTGAGTTCTCTCGTGATCGCGGTAGTGGCCATCGCGATCGCGATTTGGTGGGAATGGCATCATCACGATCCAGTGGTCGAATTGACCCTGCTGCGCGAACGCAATTTCGCAATATCCTGCATATACTATTTCATATTCGCAGTCGGTCTTTTCGGCAGCACTGTATTAATCCCTGAGATGCTGCAGGCACTGTTTGGCTATACCGCGACAGATGCGGGACTGGTCCTGGGTCCGGGCGCGGCGGTAATCACACTACTCGCTCCGTTCGTGGTCCGGATCGTGCCACGGATCGGCGCAAAACGCCTCATCGGCGCGAGTTTCGCGCTAGCCGCGCTCTCATTGTTCTATTACAGCGGTCTCACGGCGCAGACAGACTATTTCCATTTTGCATTAGCACGTGCATACCAGGGCTTTGCCTACGCGTTCATGTTCGTTCCGGTGAGCCTGCTTGCATACTCTTACTTACCCAGGAACAAGAACAACAAAGGGTCGAGCCTGATAAATCTTTGCCGCAATTGGGGTGGAAGCTTCGGTATATCATTTGTAACCACGATGCTGGAGCGGCGCACGCAGTATCACCAGAGCGTGTTGGTGAGCAACCTCACTACCGCTGACGGTACGGTCCGAGCGTTTGTCAGCCAGGCGAGCCGCTACCTGGTGACTCGCGGATCGAGCGGACCGGATGCGATTCATCAGGCGTACGGATTAGTCGGCAACACGATGACTCGGCAGGCGACGATGCTGGCTTTCATGGATTGTTTTCACCTGTTGGGCTTGGTGGTCCTGATGGGTGTGCCGCTGGCGTTCCTGATTCGACACTTCGAGATTGGAGCAGCGGGTCGCGCGGGTCATTAGACGCGACACTTTGTTGCCAGGCCCGATGGAAGATCCGGAAAAAGGAGAGGTTCTTCGCGGCTTCCGACAAATCGGAGGCAAGAAACACGGAGGCTGATACGAAGGGGTCTGTCGCGGATCGCCGAACCGCTCGGTTTCAGGCTGAACCACATTGGCCGGAGCGAGCCATTGTCGAGCTGGAAGCCATCGAGCGCCATTCGAGGCTTCGCGCCGAGGCCAGGATGGTTCGTGCAGGTCAAATCGCGGGCCTGCTCGAATGCGACATCATCGACGAACAGGGGCGGTTTGTGGCGCGTGCCTCCCGCATCTTTACTGAGCTGCGTGGTCGGTTGGGCGATGAGCGAATCGTGGCGGCCCTGCTTGCACCAACATCGCAATTTAACGTTCAAGAACGCTTCTGCTCGATATCGATAGGCCGAACAGGTCCGGACTTCATCCGGTACATCCTTGAAGCACTAAGCGTATAGCTAACCTATATCGGCTCGACGGGTTCATGGGAGCCGGGGGGAGAGCGCCCGGAGACGTGGCCGGTGGCGTAGTATCCACGATTGTGGGACGTTGCGGACGGCGCGGCATGGCGCGCTATAGCCGCGACGCTATACAGAATGAAGGTTGACAGGCTATAAGATTCCATCGATCACGCACGGAGCCCACACCCCGGAGACGAGGCCAAGCCATTGATGATCACTTTGGATCGCTACCTGCGCACCAGTCAGCGGATCGACCCTGGATTGATAGTTACGCTGGAACAGATCGCGCTTGCCGTCAAAAGAATCTCCAACGAATTGGCCGGTGCGGCGCTAAAGGGCGAACTGGGTTACAGCGGTGCAATCAACGTGCAGGGCGAACGGGTCGAAAAACTCGACACCTGGTCCGACAATGTGTTCGTCGATACTTTTTCCGGCGGCGGGCCGGCATGCACGCTGATTTCGGAAGAGATGGAGGAGCCGCTACATTGCAAGGCGCAATGCGCGCGCGAGTCCTATGCGCTGCTGTACGATCCCCTTGACGGCTCGTCGAATACCGACGTCGACGGCGTGCTCGGAACGATCTTCTCTGTACGTCGGCGCAAACCCGGCCATCGCGACGGTATCGGCGACGTGCTGACGGCCGGCAACGAACAGATAGCGGCGGGCTACGCGATCTATGGGCCGGCCACGATGCTGGTATGGACGGCGAACGACGGCGTAAACGCGTTCGTGCTGGAGCGCGGTATCGGCGAGTTCGTGCTGTGGCGTGAAAAGATTCGGATGCCGCAACGCGGCAAGACTTACGCCATCAATCAGGCCAACGCCGCGCGATGGCATCCGGGGGCGCGCGCGCTGATCGAACGGCTCACGGGACCAAAGGACAAGGGCGGCGGCTATTCGCTGCGCTACTGCGGCGCCTTCGTCGGCGACTTCCATCGCTGTTTGCTCGACGGCGGAATCTTTCTCTATCCAGGCGAGGTGAGCCCCGACGGCAAGAGTAAGGGTAAGCTGCGCTTGATGTACGAAGTCGCGCCGCTCTCAATGCTGGCCGAACAGGCCGGCGGCGCAGGCTCGACCGGACGCGGACGCGTGCTCGAACTTGTCCCCGGCCGCATCCACGAACGGGTGCCGGTCTATATCGGTAGTGCGGAGGAGGTCGCACTCGCCGAGCAACTCAAGGCAGAGGGCTGACAACGGGCTGCCGGGCGAGGTAATCACGTCGAAAGTCTGGGCGCCCCGGTTTCATTCTGATCCAGTTCCAAGGGACCAGGCGACAAGGATCGCCAACAGCGCCTCGACGCCGTCGCCCGGGTTTTCGTCAGACCAAGGCTTAGGACCTGGAATTCAGTACGTGTGGCCGGCGGCGGCCGCGTACCACGTGTCTGCGCACCGGTCTTAGTAGGCCGTGAAAAGGCGCGATTCGCCGGGCACGCCCTTTCGGTTGTGGTTGCCGCGGTCGACAAACCGAACATCGGTATCCACGAGGTGTGCTTTGACCGCATCCGAAACGAGCATCTCGTCGGCGTCCGCAACCGCGGCAATACGGGCCCCGATATGCGCCGTCTTTTTTGACGGCTCTTTGTTGGAGCTCTCATAAAGATGGGCGTTACAAACGAGTGAACCAATTGTTCAAACACGTGGAACCGGCGTGCGCGGATGTGAGGAGGAAGGGCAGAAACCGGATGGCGCAGCCACCGCGGCCTGGACAGACTGAACAGGCAGTGATTGGGCTGAGACTTGAAGGAGGCGTGCCGGCACAGGTTGCGCTGCTTTCGAGCCAAACATCCTGGACACCAGCGGAAATGCGAGAACGTCGTGAACGGGATGGGATCGCCGACTCGGAGGTGGCGACCGCGCGAGCACGGACGAAGCGAATCGAAGAGCATGGTTCCATCTTCTGATGGGCTCTTGCGTGAAAGTATTCCGTCTGATGCGTGACTGCTACTCAGAACGCGATCGCGCATGCACACGAGTGCGGAACCGCCGCACGCGGAAACGCTTTTTTTCGGTTCCTTCATCTGCCCGATGTTGGATGAACTAACCACGCGAAATCGGGAACTGCTGGAAGAATTAGAATGATCGCAGACACGATCGGCACGGCAGTCGCGGAACACTGTCATCCGCACTTCGCTGGTTCGTCAGGTCATCTTTGTCACCTTCTGAGAATATCTCTGCACTAGGTTAGGTGTCAGGGCGCGTGGAATCGAACGGCGTGAGCCATAGGACAGTCACGTAGAT
>JBOHWJ010000024.1:0-8392 GCA_050736495.1 Binataceae bacterium (SeqCode)
TGCGGCGATGAACGAGGGTGACCTTGCTGCAAAAGCGAGTGAGGAAGATCGCCTCTTCCATCGCGGTGTCGCCGCCACCGACGACCACCGCTTCCTTGTCCTTGAAGAATGCGCCGTCGCAGGTCGCGCATGCGCTCACGCCGTAACCCATCATGCGCTTCTCGGATTCGATTCCCAAAAGCTTCGCCGAAGCGCCGGTCGAGATGATCAGCGCCTGGGTCTTGATGGTTTTGTCGTCGATCGTGAGCACGAACGGGCGCTTGTGCAAATCGCAGGCACTCACGGCGCTGGTCAAAATGCGCGTGCCGAAGCGCAGTGCCTGACGGCGGAAAACGTCCATCATCTCGGGGCCCTGTATACCGTTTTCGAAACCCGGGTAATTCTCGACCTCGGTCGTAATCGTGAGTTGACCGCCCGGCTCGTAGCCTTCAATAAGGAGCGGATTCAGATTGGCGCGCGCGGAATAGAGCGCCGCAGTAAGCCCCGCGGGGCCGGAGCCAAGAATTATCAGGCGGTTGACTTCGTCTGCCATAGATCCTGCTCGGAACGAAATTCCGGTCGGGTAGCACCAACTCGACGCGGTGGATTTATTGTACACCCTGAGGCGGCCAGCATAAGCTCATAGCCGCTGTCCTGATCGCAGGCAAGGAGTTCATGGCAAAGATCGCAAGGACCTCGCGCCTGGCCGCGCGCCTCACCCATATCGACGAGCGCGGGCGCGCCCGCATGGTCGACGTGGGTGGAAAACCGGTCACGCGGCGCGAGGCGGTGGCGCGCGGCGCGGTGCGGATGGAGGCGGCAACGCTCGCGGCGATCATGGGCGGCCGCCTCAAAAAGGGCGAAGCGCTGGCCACCGCACGCATCGCCGGCATCATGGCCGCCAAGCGCACGCACGAACTCATCCCGCTATGTCACCAGTTGCCGCTGGAGGTGGTCGAAGTTGATTTCCGGCCTGACCATGCGCGCGCGAGCCTCGAAATCCAGGCCCGCGCCGTCACCCAGGCGCGCACCGGCGTCGAGATGGAAGCATTGATCGCCGCCAGCGCCGCCGCGCTCACCATTTACGATATGGCCAAGGCGATCGATCGCGCGATGGTGATCGACGCGATTCGACTGGTACGGAAAAGCGGTGGCCGCAGCGGCGACTTCCTCCGCGCCGGCGAGTCCGACTGGCCGTGAGTCAAATCGCCGGGCACGTCTTTCTCAAGAGCGGGCGCGATAAACCGGTACGGGGCGGGAACCCGTGGATTTTCTCGCAAGCGATCGATCGCACTAAACCCGCGACGCTCGCGGCCGGTTCGATGGTCGAGATTCTCGACGCGTCCGGCGCATTGGTCGCCTACGGCTATTACAATGCCGCGACCACGATCGCGCTGCGCGTGCTGTCCTTCGGCGCGGCGCTGAGATGCGAAGAGATCGTCGAATATCGCATCGCGCACGCAATCGAACTGCGTCAGCGTTTTGTTGCCGGCGAGACCAATTGCTGCCGCTTGGTCAACGGCGACGGCGACGCCCTCTCCGGCGTCGTCATCGATCGCTACGGCGACGTGCTGGTGGTGCAACTGCTGACGGCCGGCGCCGATCGGATGCGCGATGAGATCCTTGCCGCACTCGTCAAGCTGGCTCATCCGCGCGCGATCGTCGAGCGCAGCCAAGGCGCCGTACGCAAGCAAGAGGGATTGGGCGATCGCACTGGCCTGCTCCTGGGCGAACCGGTGCCCGAAGTAATTGTGGTCGAAAACGGGATTCGCGTCGCGGTCGATCTCGAACACGGACAGAAGACCGGCTACTTCCTCGACCAGCGCGAAAATCGGGCGCTGATACCTGGGCTTGCCACCGGGGCGCGCGTACTTGACGCCTATTGTTATGCTGGCGGCTTCGCGCTGGCGGCGCTCAAGGGCGGTGCCCGGCGCGTGGTCGCGGTCGATACGTCGGCGCGCGCGTTGTCATGGGCGCGGCGCAATCTCGCGCTAAACGCTTACGACGAAGACGGCGCCGAGTTCGTCCATGGCGAAGCGCCGCGCTATCTGGCGCAGAACGCCGGAAGCTTCGACCTGGTCGTGCTCGATCCGCCACCGCTCGCGCGCGGTATCAAGGACGTACCGCACGCGGCCCATCTCTATGTTGAGCTGAACGCGCTCGCGATGGCGGCGCTGGCGCCCGGCGGCCGCCTGATGACGTTCAGTTGCTCGGTCCATTTCGGTGGCGAGGACTTCATCCGTGCCGTACGCATCGCGCAGGGCAAGTCGAGGCGCAATTTCCGCCTGCTCGCGCGCCTTGGCGCCGGTCCCGACCATCCGGTGCTGCTGGGTCATCCCGAGGGCGAATACTTAACCGGCTTGCTCCTCGCGGATTTGAGCTGAGGCGCCCGCGCCGCGGATCTTCAGCTCCCCGCTCTGTTTCCATTCCCGTCGCCAACAGCAGCGGACCACAGTGGATTGCGGCGCGCATTCACATCGGCCACGATCTACTATAGCCCCAACCAAAGGAGCCCTCGCGATGAAGCTCGAGCGCCTCGACCATTTCGGTATCGAAGTCTCCGAACTCAAGCGCGCCGAGCGCTTTTACACCGAAGTGCTCGGCCTTTCGGTGGTGGCGCGTTTCGGCGACCAGGTGCTGCTGCAATGCGGCGAGCAGAACCTCGCATTGTTCGAGGTCGCACGTCCGCGGATGAACGCGGCTGAGCGCGCGCGGCGCATCGAGCATCCGCTCGGCAAAGGCCATCACGCGTTCCGCGTCGGCGCGGCGGATTTCAAGAGCGCGCGCGAGCGTCTAGGCGAAGCCGGCGTCGAGACCGCCAAGCCGATCGATTGGGGCGACCATGACTGCATGTATTTTCTCGATCCCGACGGCAATCTGCTCGAGCTGATCAATTACCGCTAGCACGAATTCCGCGCACGTACGGCCCACGGCGCGGCGCGCCGTTTGGCAGCGCGGGCGGCGTTGCGGTAATGCTCTCCTCGGCGGCCCGCGATTGAATTTCACGCGAGGGCGAGCCGCGGCAAGGAGATCCCATAGTGAAATTCGGCCTTTTCTATCAACTCCCGTGCGCCCCCGACCAATCCGAAGCGACCCGCTACCGCGAAACCATCGAACAGATAATTCACGCCGACGAACTCGGTTTCGATACCGCATGGCTCGCCGAACTGCACTTCTTCCGGCAATTCTCGATCATGCCGGGCCCGCTCCATCTCGCGACCGCCCTCGCGCAGCACACGCGCCGGATTCGTTTCGGCACCGCCGTCACCCTGCTGCCGTTCCATCATCCACTGCGGGCCGCCGAAGAGGCCGCGGTCGTCGACATTTTGACTGGCGGGCGGCTCGAATATGGCGTTGGCCGCGGCACCATCGCGGTCCACTTCCAGGGCTTCAATCTTCCGCGCGATGAAAGCCGCGAACGCTTCGAGGAGGCACTCGAAGTGATCGTCAAGGCGTGGACGCAGGAGCGCGTTTCCCATCAGGGCAAGCATTTCCAGTTTTCCGACATCTCACTTGCGCCCAAGCCGCTGCAGAAGCCGCATCCACCGATCCGGATCGCCGCCAACAGCGGCGAGACCGCGGAGTTCGCCGGCCTCAAGGGTTACGACGTGCTCGCAGCCTCCGTGATCAATCCAATACCGGTACTGTATGACCATGTGCGCAAGTACCGAGACGCGCTCGCCCGCGGCGGTCATGCGGCGGAGAAGCACGATGCCGCAGTGGGCTTTTTCGTCTACCCGGGCGAAAGCCGCGCCAAAGTCCGCGCGCAATACGAGCCCTCGATGTTGCACTACTTTCACACTATCGGTGAGCAGGCGCGCATCGGCGATCGCAGCCAGTACGAAGAATCGTATCAGTACCTCAAGGAAATCCGCGAGCGTGCGATGAGAATCACGTACGAGGAGGCCGAGAAGACCATGGCGGTGTTCGGCGAGCCCGAGCAATGCATCGCACGAATCGAGGAGCTTCATCGCAACTGCGGCCTCGGCCAACTTGCATGCTGGTTCAATCCGGGCGGCCTGGTGCCGCACCGCGACGTGATGGCGGCGATGGAATTGTTCGCGGCCAAGGTGATGCCGGCGGTGCGCGGCCTCGGCGCGTAGGTTTGCACCGCAATCTCTCAAGGGATGGAAAAAGCCTCCGCCAGGTCTGGTGGAAAGAGGCCGCTTTTCACTTCGACAGAAAATCCGAGACCACACGAATAAAATCGTCGCGCCGCTCGAACTGTGGATAGTGTCCGCAATTCGTTATCACTTCGAGGCGCGAGCCCGCGATCGCCTTGTGATAAAGCCCAGCACATTCCAGCGGCACGATTTTGTCCTCGCGCCCCCACACGATCAGCGCCGGAATTCCGCGCAGACGCGGCAGCAGATGCGGCAGCGCGGGATCATGCATGTAGGGCTTCCAGCAATAGCGAATCGCCGTCTCGCGATTAATTACTTGCCGCTCGCGCTCCTCGGGCGACGATTTGCGCCCGAACAGAAGATCATAGTCGGGGACCTGCTTGAGGTCGTGAAAAGAAAGTTTGCGCGTGCCCTCGAAACCATGCAGAAAAATGTCGGTGATCTCGCCCTCGCGCGGTTTGATGCCGGCGGCGTCTATCAGCACGAGGCGTTCGACCACTTGCGGCGACATCACGGCGATTTCCGCCGCCATCCAGCCACCGATGAAATGGCCGAGCAGCGTGGTCTTGCCGAGGCCGAGCGCCTCAATGATCCACAGGTAAAAGCGTGCGAGGTCGATGAAGCTTTCGAGCCAGGGCGGACGCTCGGAGCCGGCGAAACCAGGATGGGTCGGCGCGTAGACGGTGAAATGGCGCGCAAGTTCCGCGTGATACTTGAGCCAGCCGCGATTGCCCTCAATGCCGTGAAGCGTGAGCAGGGCACGGCCGCTGCCACCCTTTAAATAATGAATATCCGCGCCGCCAACGTTAACCGTAAGTTCCTGGAATTCCGCATCCGCCATATCGGTCTCTCCGAGGATGTTTGCGCAATCAGCGTCCCACGCCGGCAATCCGCCCGAGCGATGCGCGCGCCGTGCCCAGCCGGCATGGAATGCCGCTACGGCGCCTGCTCGAACGGCCCCGGCAACGCCAACTCTTTGCCCATATCACGCACCGCCGGAAGCACTTCCTGCTTGAGCAGTTCGAGACACCGCATCGTGTCCTTGTGGCCGATGGTGCCGTCGTTAGTCCACATGCCGAGGATGCCAGGGCGCAGCACTTCGAGCCCCTCGCGGATCTTCCTGATGACGGTCTTCGGACTGCCGACCACCACACGGTTGCTATCGACTACCGCGTCCCATCCGGCCGCGTCGACGCCGCCATAGAGCGCGTCGGGCCGGAGCGAATGCTTGTACTGTTCAAGGATGCGTTTGGAGGCCTCGCGCGAGTTGTATCCCGGCGGCGCCATAAAGTCGCCCGGCATCGGCACCCGCCCAACTCCCGCGTTGCCGATGAGGAAGCCCTTGCCGACCTCATATGCCTTCTCGTCGGTATCCTGCACGTGGATGCGCCACAGGTAGCCGAAGTTCTGCGGTCCCGGCGCATAGCCAACCTCGCTCGCGGCCTTGGCGTAAAGCTCCGTCATTTGCACCGTCACTTGCGGATCGGTCTCGAGATAAATGTACGGGTAATGATGACGCGCCGACCACTCCAAGGTCTCGGGACTGCCGACGCCAGGAATCCATATAGGTGGATGCGGCCGCTGGAACGGACGCTCGAATGGATTCACCACACGAAATTGATAATGCTTGCCCTCCCAGCGAAACGGCCCCGGCGTGGTCCAGGTTTTGATGACGAGGTCGTGCGCCTCCTCGAAGCGCGCGCGATTGTGAACCGGGTTGGTATTGGTCGCCCAGCTCTCGATGCCGGTGCCGCGGACGAAACCCGAGACCAGCCGCCCGCGCGAGATCATGTCGATTTCCGCCAATTCCTCGGCCACGCGAATAGGATTTTCAAAAATCGGCAGCGGGTTGCCGAGCAGGACGATCTTCGGCTTTTTAGTAATGCGCGCCAGGATCGCCGCTTCGAGATTCATCGCCGCGCCCATGCAGGTCGGCGTGTTGTGATGTTCGTTGAGCATGAGGCCGTCGAAGCCAACCTCCTCGCAGAATTCGTACTCGTCGAGGTACTCGTTATAGAGGTCGGCGCCGAGCGTGGGATCGAAGTAGGAATTTGGAAACGTGAGCCGCACCGAGCTGCGAAAACTGCCGCGCACGTCCTCCTCGCTGTAGGCGGTGTAGGCCCGTTCGGTAAAGCGCATGATGAACATACGATGCTCACCTCCGTTCGGCGCGGCGCCGCATACCAGGCGTGCGGCGGCTCACCGGCTCCTTGGGTTGGCGGCCAGCCTTGATGGATGGTGCTAGCCTCGCGGCTCCCGCAAAAGCGGACGCGAGCGCGGGGCGCAGCCAGTTCAAGCCCTCAGCTCAAGCCCATGTCATAGAGCCGATTGGCGGTCTCGAAGACGATTTTCCGCGTCACCGCTTCGGGCACGCCCGCGAAGTTTTGTTCGATGACCTTGAGCGAATGAGGGAAGGTCGAATCGGCGTGGGGGAAGTCGGACGCCCACATGTAATTGTCCTCGCCGAAGAACTGGCAAGTCGCCGGCCCCAGCGGATCATCCTGGAATGTTGCCCACACGTTGCGCCGCACGTATTCGCTCGGCTTGCGCGGCAACTGCTTCGAGATGGCGACCTTCGAGAAAACGTGGTCGAGGCGATGGACCCAGTTGGGAATCCAGCCGACATCGTTTTCCGCCGAGACGATCTTGAGCTTCGGGAATCGCTCGAACACGCCGCCATAGACCAGCCGCGTGATGCATTGTTCGACCACGTGAATTACGTGGATCTGCATGTCGGCCGGCGTCGGCATCGCGCCCGTCATCGGCATCCCCGAGATGAGCGGTTTGTGCAGCGAAACCGGCAGTCCATTTTCGGAGGCGGCCTTCCACAGCGGATCGAACGCCGGATCGCTGTACGGAATCTCGCTGGTTTCCGAGGCGAGGATCAGGATGCCCTTGAGTCCCAACTTCGCGCAGCGCTCAATTTCTGAAATGTCGGGCAGCGCCGCGAGCGAATAGAGCCCGATACCGATCAGCCGCTTGGGGTTGTGCGAGCTGAACTCGGCCACCCAATTGTTGTAGGCGTGCAGGCATGCGAGCTGAAGCTCGATATCCTTCATGTTGAAAAGCGCGATGCCAAGCGTCGAGTAGAGCACCTCGGCGACGACTCCGTCGATCTCCTGGTCCTTGATCCGCGCGGCGGGATCCCAGCCGCCGGGCCGCGCCGCCTCGTAACCATGCTTCATATGCTCGCGCAGATCATCGCCGCCCTTGCCCGCGGCGAACGCCGCCGCCACCGCCAGCGGATGAATCCCCGGTCCGACGAACAGGTAGGCCGGGCCGTTGGGCTTCTCGTTTTTCACCACGCGCGGCGCGTTATCGCGATACTTTTTATCCAGCCGCTCGACCCATAGATTGGCCGGCTCCGTCATGTGCGAGTCCGCCGAAACAACTCGTAGCGATGCCATGGTTGATCACCTTCTTTTTCGGGCTATGCCGTGGGCGGTTGACGCGAACGCAACACTCGCCCCGGTAGAACCCCGCTATGCCGTTTGTCCTCGTAGAGAATCTTGCCGTTAACAATCGTAAACTTCACGCCCTCCGCCTCGGTGATAAGCCGCCTGCCGCCGCCTGGCAGATCGGACCGCACCTCGGGACGCTCAGCCGAACCCACCGAGTCGAGATCGAAAATCGCGATATCCGCCGCCATCCCTGGCTTCAGCCGTCCACGGTCCGCGATACCGAAGAGCGCCGCCGGCTCGGAGGTAATCCGCTTGACCGCATGCTCAAGCGAGAGCGCCTGCTTATCGCGCACGAAGGTTCCCAACAGGTAGGTGGGGTAACCAGCGTTGCACAACATGTCGACGTGCGCGCCGCCGTCGGAAATTCCGATCATCGTGCGCGAGTCGCTGAATTTCCGTGCCACACGCTCCTGGTCGATATCCAGCAGCGGGATCATGTAGACCAGCATGAGATTGTCTTCGATTGCGAGGTCGAAGAAAACATCGAGCGGGTCGCGCCCGCGTTCGCGCGCAATATCGGCGACGCTGCGCCATTGCAGGCGCCGCAACGCCGCGGTCTCCGCCTCCTTGACCTCGACGCGCTCCCAGAGATTGTTGAAGACGGTGCGGCGCGCGAGTTCTTCGTTGAAGTGACGGCGGAAATCGGCGCCGGCGTAAACTTCTTTCTGCGCCTCGATCGACTGGTCGCCGAACACCGGCTTCATCGCGTTCATGCTGGCGAAGATGAACGGGTTGCGCAGATTGAACTCGACCACCAGCGGACGCACGGCCACCTGCGGCACGGCGCCGCGCGCAAGCAGCGGCGCCACCCGCTCGAGCGTATTCGAC
>JBOHWJ010000025.1:0-11403 GCA_050736495.1 Binataceae bacterium (SeqCode)
ACTTCCCGCCAACATTGCGCGCTTATTTGCGTATGAGCGGGAGTGCCGCGCGACCGCGACAGCATCGCCGTCGCGGCGACGGAGACGAAGTTCGCTCATCGCGGCGGCGAAGCCGTTATTCTCCATCCGCCGTTGACCGCGGGATGCAGGCTAGTGCGAACGCGCTCTTGGTGAGATTGTTTCGTGGGAGGTACGAACGTGGCCAGAAGGAAAGTCGTGGTGCTGCCGGGCGACGATACCGCGCCTGAGACCGTAAACGCCGCGATGACAGTGATGCGGACGCTCGAAACCGGTATCGACTTCGTCGAGTTCCCGCCAGGCGAGGAATGGGTCAAAGGCCAGACCGAGAATGCCGCGCGCACCGCCATCGACGCCTCCGACGCTAGTTTGTTCGGCTCGACCTCGGGCAAGACCACGGCGATAACCTATCTGCGCTGGGGCAAACAGACTTACGCCAATGTACGGCCGTGCCGCTACATGAAGGGTTTCAAAAGCCCGCTGGCGAATCCCGACGGTATCGACTTCGTGATCGTGCGCGAGAACCTCGAGGACCTTTATCTCGGCCTGGAAGGACCGCTGGAAAATCTGGCTCCGCTTCATCCGCACAGCCGCATTCTGCGCGCCGATCTGAACACTAACGAACGCGGCAAATACGCGATTAAGGTAATCACCGAGCGCAACACGCGGAGAATTGCGGAATTCGCCTGCCAGCTCGCGCTCAAGCGCAAAGCCGCGGGCCATCCGGGCAAGGTCACTTGCAGCTCAAAGTACAACATGCTGCGCGTGTCCGACGGCTTCTTTCGCGAGGTGGTCGAAGAAACCGTCGCCTCGCATCCGGAAATCAAATACGAGGAATTCATCGTCGACGATTTCGCGCGTCGGGTCGTGCAAAGTTCGCACGATCTCGACGTGGTCGTGATGCCTAACCTTTACGGCGATATTCTTTCGGACGCGGCGGCGGGAACGATCGGCGGGCTGGGTGTCGCGCCGAGCGGATGCTACGGTGACGACTACGCCTATTTCGAATCGGTCCACGGCACCGCACCGGATATCAAGGGGATGGGCATAATCAATCCGACCGCGACGATGCTGTCCGCAGCGCTAATGCTGGACTATCTCGGCTTCCATGAGGAATCGAAGCGCTTCGAGGAGGCGATTCGCACGGTCTACGCGGAGGGCAAAGTGTTGACGCCGGATCAGGGTGGCAAGGCGAAGACCGGCGATTTCACCCAGGCGGTGATCGCGAATCTATAGCGCGCAGACCGCGCGCGGGCGCAAAGTCAGCGCGGCAGCAGCGAATCGATCACAGCGAGCAGGCGGCGGCGCTCGACTGGTTTGGCCAGATACTCGTCGCATCCCGCGGCCAACGCCTGCTGCTGATCCTCGCTGGTCGCACGCGCTGTGAGCGCGATTATCGGGATCATGCGCCAGTGTACGTCCGCGCGCAGTTCCCGCGTAAGCGTAAGGCCGTCGCATGCGCCACCGAGCCCGAGGTCCATCAGGAGCAAATCCACATGTCCGCGCCGGGCCTCGAATTCGCGCCGAACCTCGGCGGCCGAACCCGCGACCGCGACTTCGTAGCGCTTGCCCAGCGCGGCCTTCATATAGGCTTGTGTATCCGGATCGTCTTCGATCACCATCACGCAGCGGCGTGGGCCGTCATGCACCGCCGCCGCTTCATGCGCGCCGCGATCGTCCTCGGCCGCGACGGATGCGGACCCATCGGCATGTGAAAAGCGAATCGTGAAGGTGGCGCCGCCACCCTTGACGCTAGTCACCGACAGCTCGGCGCCATTGAACTCTACGTAACGGCGCGTCAACGCGAGCCCGAGTCCGGCCCCTTGGGAAAGATGGCGATGGCTGGCCGACTCCTGGGTGAACGGCTCGAACAACTGCGGCAGATACGCCGGATCGATGCCAGCGCCGGTATCGGCCACCTCGAGCGCGAGACGGCCACCGGTTTTACGATGAAGCCGCGCCGTGATGGCGCCGTGGTCGGTGAATTTGATGGCGTTGTCGAGCAGGTTGCTCAGCGCCTGGGTAAGGCAATATTCATCGAATATAGCCGTCGCCCCCGGCTCCTCGTTGATGAACGAAAGTTCGAGTCCCTTGCGGTTGGCGAGCATGCCGAAATCACGCACCTGCCGTTCGATCATGGGGCCAAGAATCAGGCGGCGTGGCGCGAGCTTGAGCGCACCGCTTTCGATCCGCGAAATGTCGAGCACGCCCTGAATAGTTGCGTTGAGGCGTTTGCCCGCACGCGCGATAGCATCCAGTGACGGCGCGAGGCCCAATTCGTCGCTGCCGCCGACCTGTTCGGCGATAAGCTCGGTATAACCGAGGATAACATTGAGCGGGGTGCGGATTTCGTGGGTCATGCCGGCGAGGAAGGAAGACTTTATTTGCGAAGCCTCAAGCGCGCGATCGCGCGCGTCGGCCAGTTCCTGCTCCACGCGCAGCCGCTCACCGATGTCCCGCCAGTTAAAGATTATCGGCCACGGCGCCGCGTCATCGCCGTCCATCCGCGCGCTGGCTTCGACGTGGATCCAGGAGCCGTCGCGCCGCCGTATCCGTAGGCGCAGCTTCTGCGCTACGCCGGGGTTGTCACGTAGCCGCGCAAAGCCGGCGAGCGTCGCCGGCGCGTCGTCCGGATGCACCAGTTCGATCACATGCCGGCCGATCAACTCTTGTGGCTGATAGCCTAATTGACAATCGACCGGCGGCCGCTCGAACAAAATTTCGCCATCGGGTGCGAGCGCCATGACACCATCGGAAACGTACTCGACCAGCGAACGCATCCCGGCCTCACTGCGGGACAGTTCTTCGCGCTGCTCGCTGGCGCTTCTCAGTTGCTCGATCATCCAATTGGCGCGGGCGTTGTCCGTTTCGGCGCTGGTGGCAAGCGCAGGCGGCTGGTAATACGGGTTGGCGCTGGCGCGGCCACCCATCATTGCGATCGGATGGCCGCGCAGCGCGGCGCAGATAACTTCCGGCGCTATGCGCGCACGGTCGTACATGCACAGCATCAGTGCGGGCAACAACGGGAACAGCCGGCTGCCGGACAGTGCTTCGTACTCGATCATCTGCCGGGGCTCGAACTTGACTTCGAGCGCCCAGCTCATATCCACCGCCAGTCTGGCAACGCGAAAGCCGCCACTGGCAAGCAATTGCCGCACTCGCACGGCGATCGCGTCCAGTTGTGCGGCTGATCCAGCCGTGCTCGTGCCGGCGTATTCGGCGCCGCTCATGAAGGCCAGGGTTCCGCGCACGAGCGCCGCCGCCGTATCGATCCCGGCGGATTGAAGCTCACGCACGGCATCCCCAAGCGGCAAGCCGCCGAGAACGCACACGCACAAATCACCACGCTCGAATCCGTCGCGAATAAAGGCGGTCAGTATTGCCGAGCACTCGGCCGCACTTTCGTAGAACGCACAGATGTGATCGCCCGCCTTGAACTCGGACAACGGCCGCGTCAATTTCAGCCGCGGATTTGTCGGGGGCATGATCGATTGGGGCACGTCGCGCTTCTCTGCCAAATCGACTCTCCATTGCGCCGCCCCACTGCAAGCTGCGGCTTGCCACCGATACGGCAAGACAAATCTGCCCTAATATAAGCTGGCGGCCGGATTGTTGGAAAGATGGATCATGACCGCTTGGCCGGCAACAACGCCCCAGCCGACAACCGTTGACGTAACTTACACGTGCGCAATTTTGCGCGGATATACGCGAACCACTTTAGTCCGAGGATTTCTCCCCGAGCTCAACAAAGACCTCGTCGCCGACGACCTTGACCACGTACGTACTGACCGGCCGTGTCGCCGGAAAATTAAGGACACGCCCGCTGCGAATCTCGAATTGGGACATATGATATGGACACTCGACTGTCCCTTCCTCGAGATCGATATCGCCCGCGGCCAGCGAGGCCTGCGCATGCGTGCACATGTCAGCGGTCGCAAAGAAGCCGTCGCTGAGCCGGAACAGCGCGACCGGTGGATTGGAGTTTACCCGTATGGCCTCGCCCGGTTTGAGCTCGGCCGCTGTGCATACCCTGACCAGTGCCATTACGTTCTCTGCGTCTCGCTCTGATATCGCTACGCGCGTACGCGATGCGGTTTAACGCTTCGGAATCTGGCGATGAACCCTGCGATTGGCCAAGCCACTCCTGTCACTGTTCGCCACCAGCGGCTTCATCCGGCGCGCCGCTGCGAGCCCACCAGAAAATATTGCAGAGCGTTCCGCAAGCCGGATGATAGAAAACCGGTGGCGCTTTGCACGGCGTGCGATTCGGCGCCGCACCTGCGGAAGAAGCAATCTCGCCCGATTGATTTTGCGTCGCCTCTGCCCGTCCGTATGCCGGAATCGATTCCGGACTGTCGCCATTCCGCTTCAAATTCATGACAGTAGTCGGACCACCTCGATCATAGTCGAGCCGTTGGCGAACTAATAGAAGCGCGCCTCACCCGGCGGCCGTGTCTTCCAGCGCCGATGAATCCAGTTCCAATGGTCGGGATAGCGTCGCACCATCAATTCGATCGTGTCGCTGAAGCGTTGGGTGTTCTCGCGCACCGATTCGACGCGGTCACGGGTTTTGACCACGTCGATCACCGGCAGAAACGTAATCCGATGGCGCGCCGAGGCGCCCTCACGCACCATGAAGGCCGGCAACACGGGCGCTCCGGTCACCATTGCGACCCGCGCCAGCGCGGGACTGGTTGCGGCCTTGAGCGAAAAGAAATCGACGAAGACGCCATGACGAACATCGAGGTCAAGCGGTACGGCAACCATCCAGTTGTCCCTGAGAAAACGCATGATCTCACGTCCAGCACCCTTGCGCGGCACCGTGGCGTTGCCGAAGCGCCGCCGCAACTCGGCCACCGCGCCGTCCAGGATTGGGTTGCGCAACGGGCGGTATACAATCGCGGTGGGATTGCCGTAAATCGAATGGGCCTGCGAGAGTAACTCGAAATTGCCGAAGTGCCCGGTCAGCACTAAAATGCCGCGGCCATTCGAAATGCGAATTGCTTCGTTCCAATGCTCGCGGCCTTCGTAGGTTACGTAACGTTCAATATTGGTGCGATTGAGTTCACGGAAATGGACCCACTCGGCCGCCATCCGCCCAAAATTCCGATACGCGGCCCGCAGAACGGCGCGGCGCGCATGCGCGTCAGCCTCTGGAAAGGCGATTTCGAGATTGCGCGCGGCAACGCCGCGGTTGAAACGGTCCAGCGCGGCGCCGAGCGTGCCGACCGCCGCACCGAAGCGAACCGCGCGTTCAAGCGGCAAGGCGCGCAAGGGCGCCCATAGTGGGACAATCGTCGCGCATTCCGCCCATGCCCTCAGCCGACCAATCTGCCGCGCCATAAATGAGGAAGGTTTTCAGACGGGAGCGGTGCGCGCAAGCACGCTCGCGTCAGCCGAGCCCACCATCCCCGCCAGCCAGGCATCGTCTGCGGCACCAAATGCATCGAGGCGGGCAGGCCAATCCCCCGCCGACGGATTTTCACAATCCCGGCAGCCAGCGGTGGCGCGGTCAGCCCGCCACCGCTGGTCAGCCGTTCTCAGTGCCTAACCGCAGTCGTTCCGAGCGGCTCGACGGTTCCATCGCTGGACGATGGCAACGTCGTCGTCGTGGTCGTCACGGTACCGGCGCTCCCGGTCGTACCGGTACCAGTGGTTGAGGTTGTCGACGAAGAACTGCTTGCGGCAGCCGCGGCGAATGGAGAAAAACCCGGACCCGTCGTGTTGCGGCTGCTTGGCCCACCACTGCCGGAATTGTACGCCGGCGGGAGTGTGCTCCCCGGCATCGGGGCAAATCCCTTCTCGTTGGGAGCTGCGGCTCGGCCGGCCTGAGACTGGGTCAGGTCCTGCAGCGGCGAAACCGCGCGATTGAAACTCGGCTGGTAGAGCTGGTTGAACTGCGGCACCGGCATATTGTTCACTTCGGCTCGTCCGAGATTGCGTACGAACTTCTGCCGTTCATCCAGCGCGAGCGATTGCAAATCTTCGCGCGAGCGTATGATGTGCGGCGTAAGAAAAACCAGCAGGTCTTCCTTTTGCGCATTGCGCGCATTGTCGCTGAAAAGGTTGCCGATCACGGGAATATCGGACAGGAACGGCACACCCTGGCGGGCATTGTCGGCTTCGCTCGAGAGCAACCCGCCAATTACCGCTGTGCGGTTGCTCTGCACCAGCACCGTGGTCGAAGCCGAACGGATAGTCGTGGTCGGACCGAGGGGGTTGTTGACCGTACTTCCAACCACGTTGGAAACCTCTTCGTAGAGGTCGAGCTTGACGTAATTTCCTTGTGAAACCTGCGGAATGATGTCGAGCGTGATACCAACATTCTGGCGGTCAACCGAATTGAAAATCTGACCCGGCAGACCCGCGTTGGCCGCCGATGATCCAACAAACGGTAGATTCTGGCCGACCACGATCATCGCCTCTTCATTGTCGGCGGTGAGCAGCGTCGGAGCCGACAGCACGTTGGTATGCTGGTCGGTCTCGAGCGCCGTCATCAGCGCGACATCGCACGGCACCGTTAGCGTGCCGCCCGTGCCCGTCACCGCCCCCGCAACACTGCTCGCGACCGAAGCGGGGATGCTGCACATGCTGCCGGAGGCGAGCCCGATGCCAAGGCCGGTCAGGCCAAGCGGATTGGCGAGCGCGGTCTGCAGGGTGCCAAAGTTGAGTTGGCCGATGCCGAGCGTGCTGCCGGTAAGGCCGGTCGCGGACTGGAAATTGACTCCGATTTCCCTGCTCCGTTGGGCGCTGACTTCGACGATGATGGCTTGGACGAAGACCTGAACGCGCGGAATGTCGAGCTGTGCGATAACTTTCTCGAGCGTCTGGTAATCCTGCGGCGCCGCGCTTATCACGAGTGAATTCGTGGCCGGATCCGCAGTCACGCTCACCGCATTTTCGAAATCGGTGCCGCGTCCGCCGCCCGAAGCGGCAGTGGCCGGCTCGGAATTTTTCTCGTTGCCGCGCGATCCTAAACCTGAGCCGCCGCCATAGCCACCCATTGAACCACCCGCACCACCGTAGCCGCCCATCGAGCCACCCATCGAACCGCCGTAGCCACCCATCGAACCGCCGTAACCACCCATCGAACCGCCGTAACCACCGGATCCGCCAAACCCGCTACCGAACGAGGAGCCGTTATACAGACCGAGCGAACTGCCACGTCCGAGCGAATTGCGCCCGGTCTGCGGCGACAGCGTGCCTGGCCCGCCGCTTCCACCCAGCAATCCGTTCAGCACCGCAACCATCTCAACGGCCGGCGCGTTCTTCAGATGGTAGACGTGGATACGCGAAGTCTCGTTGGGCGGATGGATGTCGAGCTTGGCGACAAGATCCCGAATCTGATTCATCTCGATCGGGCTCGCCAGCACGATGAGCGAATTGGTGCGCTCGTCGGGCACTATACTGAACGAAGTTGTCGCACCCTCCGCCGATGGCGCCACCACACCCATGCCGGGCCGCACCATCGCCGCGCGGCCATGCGCGCCCCCTTCGCGCACGGTCAGGATCTTCTGGATTTGCGTCGCCATATCGTCGGCGAAGGCGAGCTTCAGCGGGATCACGGCGACGTTCTGTTGCACCCCATGCACGTCGAGACTGCCGATAATCTTGAGCAGCCGCTGTACGTTGTAGGCGCCGTCGGTGATGATGAGAGTGTTGTCCTGGGGGAAAGCGGCGATGAGGCCGTCATGCGACACCATCGGCTGGATCACGCTCAAAACCGAAGCGGCTTCGATATTCTTGAGCTTGACCATGCGCGTGACGTAAGCGTCGCCCTGAGTGAGCCCCGGCATCTGGGACTGGGTCAACGCCGCCGTTTGGCGCACATCACGGGCTGGCACGATTTTTATCACCGGGCCGGCCTGCACGGTGGTGAAGCCCTTTAACTGGAGAACGGACTGGAAGATCGAGTAGGCCTGATCCGGCGTGACCTTGGTCGGCGAGATGATGCTGACCTTGCCGCGCACGGCTTCATCGAGCACGAAGTTCTTGCCGGTGATCTCGCTGATAAACTTGGCCAGAACGGGGATGTCCACGTTCTGGAAATTCATCGTTATGAGATCCTGGTCGCTTCGGGGAGGAGGATCAGCGGCGGCGACACCTGGCGGATCGTCTCTACTGGCCGTCGTGCCCGGATCATCCGCGGCGTGGACGGCACTTACCATCACACCCAAACATACGGCGACGGCTAACGTCCGCGCCCATAAACTATCCATGCGGTTTCCTCCGAGAACCGGAGCTTGCGGGGAGTCTATAAGTCCCGGCCACGCACTTCAACCGCGTTGCAAAACTTTGAAGGCTCCGCGAATATGAGCACCCGTGCATCAAACAGGACCGCCGTTTCAGGACGATGGGGAATCATGATGGTTGCCCCGACGCAAATAAATCCCATCGCGGACATATACCGCGCGGTTGCCGTCCCGGCATGCCGCGACGCGCGAGCGTTTATCAATCCCTCGCATCGCGCCGGCGTGCGCCCGGCCATGGCGCCCGTATCGTAATCGTCCGTGCGCTTCGAATACCTGATAGGAATTCGTTACCTGCGTGCCCGCCGCCGCCAGCGTTTCGTCTCGATGATCGCGGTTATTTCACTGGTGGGCGTGATGATCGGCACGTTCGCACTGACGGTCGTGCTCTCGGTAATGAGCGGCTTTCAGGAAGATCTCCGCGATCGCCTGCTCGCCTTCAACCCGCACGTCACGGTCGCGCATACCGGGCTGGGAGCGGCGGACCTTCACGCCCTGCAAAAACGCATTGCGGCGCTGCCCGGCGTGGTTGGCGTCGCACCCTTCATCTCGTCGCAGGTGATGATCGTCTCAACCACCAGCACCGGCGCACCGGGTTATGTTTCAGGCGGAACATTGCGGGGTGTGATCGCGCGTAACAATCCGGTCTTGACCGAACTCAAGAGCACGCTCACTACCGGCACGCTCGACACACTCGACCAGATACATCGGGTGACGGTCGCGGAAAACGGCGGCAAGCGCACGGTCGACCTGCCGGGGGCAATCGTCGGCAAATCGCTCGCGTTTGACCTCGGACTGCGGCTCGGTGATCCGATGGTGGTTATCTCGCCGGCGAGCCTTGGCGGGGCGGCCGGAGTGCCGCGCCTGAGGCGTTTTGTGGTCGGCGGCTTTTTCTATTCCGGAATGTACGAGTTCGACTCCACCCTGGTATTCGTCTCGCGCAAGGCCGGCCAGGCATTGCTGGCCAACGACCCGCAACTCAAGAACGGGCTCGAGGTGCGCGTGCGCAACCTGTTCGACGCGCCGGCAATCGCCAAACAAATCGCGGCGATGGCGGGGCCGGGTTTCAAGGTCAGTAACTGGACTCTAACCAACGCGCCCCTGTTCTCCGCGCTCAAGCTGGAGAAATTCACCTACTTCCTGGTGCTGCTGTTGATCGTGCTGGTGGCGGCCTTCAATATCGTCGCCACATTGGTGATGGTGGTGATGGAGCGGCGCAAGGAAATTGCCATCCTGCGCGCGATGGGCGCGCGCGCCGGCTCGATCGCCCTGATATTCCTGTGCGAGGGCGCCGCCCTGGGCGTGGTCGGCACCGCCTTCGGCGTCGGCCTGGGCTTCATCGTTTCCTTCGTCATCGGTAAGTACCACCTGATTCATCTGCCGCCCGACCTTTTCATGGTCAGCTTTGTGCCGGTACGCCTCTATCCACTCAACTTCATTGCGGTGGCGGTCGCCGCCATCCTGATATGCGCATGCGGTGCCGTTTACCCGGCCTTGCAGGCGCGTTCACTCTCACCGGTCGAGATAATCCGCTATGAATGAGCGCGGCCAATGAGTGATCACGCAGTCACGGCCTCGGGGCCGGCGGCAAAGAGCCTGCTCATCCGGGCGAGCGGGCTGGACAAGACTTTCTATGACGCCGGCCGCGAGGTTCGCGTTCTGCGCGGCCTCGATCTCGACGTCGTCGCGGGCGAAGAAATTGCGATCATCGGCCAGTCTGGAGTCGGCAAATCGACCCTGCTCCACGTGCTTGGCAGCCTCGAGGAACCCACCGCCGGCAAGGTCTATTTCGAAGAGCAGGATCTGTTCGCGATGGACCCGCGATCGCTCGCCGAGTTCCGCAACCGCAAGCTTGGCTTCGTTTTCCAGTTCCACTACCTGCTCGCCGATTTCAGCGCGATGGAAAACGTAATGATGCCCGGGCTGATCGCGCGGATGAGCGAAAGCGAAGCGCGCAGGCGAGCCGAGCAGATGCTCGAACTGGTTGGGCTTAACGGAAAATTTCATCGGCGGCCGGCCGAATTGTCGGGCGGAGAGCAGCAACGCGTCGCCGTCGCGCGCGCGGTGGTCTTGGAGCCGCGGCTGGTGCTGGCCGACGAGCCCACCGGCAATCTCGATCCACAGACCGCCGACGAGGTTCACCAACTGTTTCATCGGCTCAATCGCGAACTCGGGCTGAGCCTGGTGGTCGCCACGCACAACGAACGACTCTCGCGCAGTATGAGCCGCACGATGCGCCTCAGCGAGGGCAAACTGCGCGAAGAGCCGTCGTCGTAGCCTCGCACGGCGCTGGCGCGGCCACTGCGGCGCGACGGTCCGCGCCGGGCGGGCAATCGCCGCCGTCATCGGAGAATCATCGCCGGGAAAGCTTACGCACTATCCAACTGAGCAGCCGCTGTGGAGCAAAACTCGAAGGGGAGCGTCAGTGTATGTTTACTTCACGAGAACGATTGGTTAGCGTGGTCGCCGCTTTCGGGGTTGTTTGGTGACGGCGGAAAACTTCAAGGTTCCAATACGTGGCGCGTACTGTCCCCGTGTATGGTGGCTGCTGGTCGCGATCATGTTCGGGGCATCGAGCGCGTTTGCCCAGCCGGCCGGTCCGATTATTTCCGCGATAAGAATCGAAGGCAACCAGCGCGTCGAGAGTGACGCCATCCGAATCCACGTCGCCTCGCAAATCGGCCAGCCGCTCAACGAAGCGACCGTCGACACCGACATCAAGTCCATCTACCGAATGGGGTTTTTCGATCGCGTTGCAGCCGAGACTCGCGCGGAAAACGGCCGCACGATTCTCATCTATAAAGTCGCCGAGCGCCCACTCCTTACCGACGTGCGCCTGAGCGGCATGAAGAAAATCAAGCCGACCGAGGACTCTGTCATCAATGCGGTCAAGCTGCATGCGGGCGAAGTGCTCGATCCGAGCCGGGTCGAGACCACCATTCGGGGACTCAAGGGAATCTACGAGGACAAAGGCTATCTCGACGCCAAGATAACGTTCAAAACCACGCCCGAGGCCAACAACACCGCGATCGGCGAGTTTGACGTGGCCGAGGGTCCGATCATTTCCATCTCGAAGGTCGATTTCGTCGGCAACCATCACTTTTCGCCGCGCCGGCTGCGCGGCATCATAGCGACG
>JBOHWJ010000026.1:0-3603 GCA_050736495.1 Binataceae bacterium (SeqCode)
CTAATCAAAATCGTCATCTTATTCTCGGACCTTGGCCCGGTGATGGCCTACGAAGCGTTGCGCCACTACAGTGACCGCGGCCTGACCGTCCGTTTCGTCTCCAACGTCGATGGGACTGATTTTGCCGAGGCGACCCGTGACCTCGACCCGGCCGAGACCTTGTTCATCGTCTCGTCAAAGACCTTTACGACGCTCGAGACCATGACCAACGCGCGGACCGCGCGAAAGTGGAGCCTGGACGCGCTCAACGACGAAAGGGCGGTGGCTAAACATTTCGCCGCGGTCTCGACCAACGCCGCCGAGGTCACAAAATTTGGCATCGACTCACAAAACATGTTCGGCTTCTGGGACTGGGTCGGCGGACGCTATTCGATGGATTCGGCGATCGGGCTGTCGACCATGATCGCGATCGGCCCCGAGAATTTTCGCGCGATGCTGTCGGGGTTTCACGCGATCGACGAACATTTCCGCACTGCGCCGTTCGAGCGCAACCTACCCGTTCTGATGGGTCTGCTGGCTATCTGGAACAATGATTTTCTGGGCGCCGACACAGTGGGAGTGTTTCCCTATGATCAGTATCTCAAACGATTTCCCGCCTACCTGCAGCAGCTCACGATGGAATCCAACGGCAAACACGTTACGCTGGAGGGCGCCGCGGTCGACCATCAGACCGGCCCGATTTTCTGGGGCGAGCCCGGAACCAACGGGCAGCATTCGTTCTATCAACTGATTCATCAGGGGACGAAGCTCATCCCGTGCGACTTCATCGCCTTCGCCCATTCGCTGAATCCGCTCGGACGCCATCACGATTTGCTGACCGCGAACGTTTTCGCTCAAGCCGAGGCGCTGGCCTTCGGCAAGACCATTGACGAGGTGAAAAACGAAGGTACGCCCGATTGGCTGGCGCCGCATCGCCAATTCGACGGCAATCGGCCGTCGACCGTCATCCTGGCCGAACGGTTGACACCCGCAACACTGGGAAAGCTGGTCGCGCTCTACGAGCACAGCGTTTTCACGCAGGGTTCCATATGGAACATCGATTCGTTTGACCAATGGGGCGTCGAGCTGGGCAAGGTGCTCGCCCTGAAGATCATTCCGGAGCTGGAAAGCGCCGAAGAGAGCGTGCTCAAGCACGATAGCTCAACCGACGCGCTCATCCGGCGCTATCGGCGCGAGCGCAAGAAGGGGGCGTGACGGCCCGCCGTAGCTATCAACGCTGGCGCGCGATGCACGATCGATTCATTGCGAATGCCGCCGCTTCGGCGCCGGCCGAATGGCTCGGCGCCTTTCCCGCGGCTAAGCGGCGGCAAGGATTTCGCGCGCGCGCTTGAGGTCCGACGCAATCTGGGCCGCGAGCGCCTGGGCCGATTCGAATTTGCGCTCACCGCGAATCCGTTCGACCAGTTCGAGCTTGACTTCAGCGCCGTAGATGTCGCGGTCGAAGTCGAAGATGTTGGCCTCGATGGTGCGCTCGGGTTCGGCGAACGTCGGACGCATCCCGATGTTGGTGATCGAGGCGTAAGCGCCATCGGGCAGCACCACGCGCGTGGCGTAGACCCCGTCGGGTGGCAGCAATTCGGTGCGGCTTGCGATATTGGCGGTGGGAAAGCCGATCTTGCGTCCGCGTTCGCGGCCATGCACCACCGGTCCGCGGACGAAATGACAGCGGCCAAGCAGGGTCACCGCGGTTTTCATGTCGCCCGCCGCGATAACCTCGCGCACCTTGGTCGAACTCACCTCCATGCTGGCCACCCTGACCGGTCCGACCACAGCCGTATCGAAGCCCAATTCGTGCCCGAGGTGATCCATCACGGTGGCATTACCCGCGCGATTATGGCCGAAGCTCACGCTATGGCCGACTACGACCGCACGCGCGCCGATCCGGCCGAGCAGATATTCGCGCACAAACTCCCTTGGCTCGATAAGGCTCAGTTCGCGCGTGAAATTGATAACCAGCACCGCATCGATGCCCGAATCGCGCAACAGTTCGTGCTTGTCTTCGGCGGTGAGGATGAGGCGCGGCGCGCGCGCGGGAAAAAGCACCTTGGCCGGCAGCGGATCGAAGGTCAGCGCGAAGGCGCTGCCGTTATGGGCGCGCGCGCGCGCGATCGCGTCTTTGAGGATAGCTTGATGGCCCATGTGGACGCCGTCGAAATTGCCCAGCGCCACCACCGGGTATGAATGCGGACGCAATTCTTCGAGGTCGCGAATTATCTCCATCGCTGTTCGCATTCAGGTTCTGACGTCAGGTGAATCATGCCTCGTGTGCGATTTCTCCCGCGTGATTTCGCGGTGTTCCGATTGTCAGCGTGCGCGCGATCGTTTGCGCTGCCGCGGCTATTTCAGCGAGTGCCGCCGCCGGTATCGTGCCGTTGCCAGTTGCGCGTCGCCTCATGACAAGCCCTGCATCATCGATTTTGCCGTCGGCGCCTCGGCCGAATTGGCGTGGTCATTGAGCAATTTCTGGAGCGTGAGGCGCGCGTCGATGCGGTCGTTGATCTTCATGAAGGCCTGCGCCTCGCGCAAAAGCGCGGCGCTGGCAAATCGTCCGCCCGGAAATCGCATCACGAGATCATTGAACTGCAGGATGGACTGCTCGTACTTGCCCAACTCATAGAGCGCATTGGCGGAAAAATATTCGGCCGGCTCGCTCAGCGGAGACTTCGGGTAGCGATGCTGCAGGTCTTCAAACTGCGCGATCGCCGGTTGATATTTGCTCGCCTGCATCTGGCCGAGGCCGGAGCGATAACGGTCGACGCCGGGGTCATTATTGCTGCGCGCCGCGGCGATCTCGTGGGCGAGTGCTTCACGCCATGACGGCGCGCCGCCGCCTGGCGCCGACGGTGGCGGAACCGCAGCCACATGCGGTGTCGCTGTTGGTGGCACCGCGGAAGCAACATTCTCGCCGCCGCTGCCCGGCGTGGCCGGCGGCGTGCCAGCGGTGCCAGCCTGGAGCGCGTTTACCTGGGACTCCAGCTTTGCCAGGCGCTGATTGACGGAAGATGCTTGCTTGCCGCCTGCGGGGCCGCCGCCGTTATGCCGTATCTCGGCGAGTTGGTTGTTGAGATGGGTCACCTGCTCTTGCAGGGCGCCGATTTGCTGGCGATCGTTGGCGATCATGCCGCGCAGCGCGAACTGGTTGTTCTGCAACTGGTCCATGTCGGCCGACGGCGCGCAGCCCCAAAGCACGGCCACCGCCAGCAGCGCGGTTACCTTAAGCGTCCATCGCGCGGCGGGCTTCATGCGCGTCGCCGCTACTGCAGCACCACGAAATGGTCGCGGCGGTTCTGAGCCCAGCAATCGTCGGTCTCCTCGGTGCAAATGGGCAGCTCCTTGCCGTAGCTAATCGTTGACATCCGGTCGGCGGCGATGCCGAGTGTCTGAAGATAGTCTTTGGCCGCTTGGGCACGCTTGGCGCCGAGTGCAATATTGTATTCCTCCGACCCTCGATCGTCGCAATGGCCTTCAATCTGGACCCGCGTGTTGGGATGGCTCTCGATCCATTTCGCGTTGTCGCGCAGGACGTCGCCGTCTTGCGGCTCAACCGTATACTCGTTGAAGCCAAAGTGGATATCGCTCAACGGACCCTGGCCATTGCCGACT
>JBOHWJ010000027.1:0-5820 GCA_050736495.1 Binataceae bacterium (SeqCode)
CGCCTGTTGGTTGGCCTGCCTGAGGAGATAAGCGACGAGGTCGTGGCCGAGCGCGCCGCGCTGTTGTTCGGGTTGCAAAATTTCTCGATTAGCCGCCCGGTCGTGCTCGATATTGAAGCGCTAAAGCGCGAAGCGGTGGCGGCGGCGCGAGACCATAACGGGGCGCAAAGCTTTCGTATCGAGGCCCGGCGCGCCGACAAGCGTTTTGCGCTTAATTCGATGGAAATCGATCGTATCGTGGGCGCGGAAGTGCATGAGGCGACCGGCCTGAAGGTCAACCTTAGCCGTCCCGAGTTGACTATCTCGATCGAAATCCTGCCCGACGCCGCCTATCTCTCCGCTGGCAAACGTGCGGGCGCGGGCGGGCTTCCGGTCGGCGTCACCGGGCGCGCGATGGTGCTGTTGTCGGGCGGGATCGATTCGCCCGTCGCCGCCTATCGAATGATGCGGCGCGGATTGCGCGTCGACTTCGTTCATTTTCACAGCCATCCGCTGGTCTCGGCGGCGAGCCGCGAGAAGGCTTGCGACCTCGCCACCCATCTGACGCGCTACCAGGCACAATCCACGCTGATGCTGGTGCCGTTCGCCGATGCTCAGCGCGAAATCGTCGCGCGCACGCTCAGGCCGCTCAGGGTGGTGCTGTACCGCCGCTTGATGCTGCGTATCGCGGCCGCGTTGGCCGCACGCACCAGCGCCACCGCGTTGGTTACGGGTGAGAGTCTCGGCCAGGTCGCCTCGCAGACGCTGGAAAATATGACGGTTATCGAGCAGGCGGCGGGGATGCCGTTGCTGCGCCCGCTGGTCGGCATGGACAAGAACGAAATTATCGAGCAGGCGCGCCGGCTCGGCACTTTCGAGACCTCGATTCTGCCCGACCAGGACTGCTGCTCGCTATTCGTCCCGGCGCATCCGGAGACCCGCGCGCGCTTGCGGCAAGTGCTTGAGGCGGAGTCGCGTTTCGACGTCGACCTGATGGTCGCCGAGGCGGTGCGCAAGGTCGAAGTGGTGCGGAGCCAGTTTCCACCGGCGTCGCCGGTCTGAAGATTCCGCGCGCCGCCTGCTCAGGCTCCCAGGCGCAGCAGGGCGATATCGATGGTGAGCGTGACGAGCGCTACCGGCAGGCCGGTGCGGAGATATTCGCCGAAGCTTATCGTGACGCCCTGGTGGCGCGCCTCCTCGATCACGATGAGGTTCGCGATCGAGCCCACCACCGTGAGATTGCCGGCGAGCGTGCTGGCGCTGGCGATTACCAGCGCGGTCGCCCGGTTCCATCCGAGCGAGCGATAGAGCGGCCGGAACAGCATCACGGCCGGCACGTTGCTCACCAGGTTCGAAAGCACCGCGACCACGATAGCCAGCACCACCATGTTGACGAGCTGATCAACGCCGATCGCGGCGACCAGCCAGTCTTGAAGGCCGGTCTTTTCCGCGCCGGCGACGACCATGAAGAGCCCGGCGAACATCAGGAGCAGCGTCCAATCGACCAGCTTGTAGACCCGTTCGGGTTTGACCCGGCGGGTGAAGAGCGAGACCGCGCCGGCGACGACGGCGACCAATTCGGTCGGAAACCCAGCGATGAAGCCGATCAGCACGCCGGCGGCGATAAGCGCCGATCGCGCCATGAATGCGCGTGGCACGTGGCGGCGCCTGAGACTGCGCGTGCCGGCGCCGACGCGGACGCCGCGTAACTGGCCGCGATAGAGAAAGGCAATCACGGTGTAATCGACAAAGAGTCCGGCAATCGCCACCGGCGCGAGCCTGAGCGCAAAGGCGCCGTATCCCAGATGGGCAAAGCCGGCCACGATCATATTCTGCGGATTGCCGGTGATGGTCGCGGCGCTGCCGATGTTCGAGGCGGTCGCGAGCGCCAGCAAATAGGGCACCGGGCTTACATGGATCGAGCGCGAAATTTCGATCAGGAGCGGCGCCAGCGCGAGGCATACCACATCATTGATGAAAAATGCGGCGAGCACGCCCGCGGCCGCGATCGTCAGCGCCAGCAGTCCGAAGCCCGAACGCGACCGCAGCAGCAGTGTCCGCGCCGCGATCGCGAACGCTCCCGAGAGGCGCAGATTCGCCACCACGATCATCATGCCGAGCAAGAGCACGAGCGTGGGAAAGTCGACCGCCGCCACGGCTTCACGCCGGCTGAGCGTGCCGGCGATCACCATCGCGACCGCGCCCGCCAGCGCCGCGCCGGTGCGGTCGAGCTTCAGGCGCGGCAGCTTGCCAGCCGCGATCACGAAATAGGTAAGCGCGAAAATGACGAGGGGGAGGGTGGTTCCGGGCTGCATGAAGCGTCAGCACATGATCGGAGCCGTCGCACCCGCGGTCAAGCATTTGCGTTCCGGGGTCGTCGCGCTTGTTCATTGTCGGCGGTGGCGGCGCTATATTCCTTTGGCGGTCCGGGGTAAGAAGGCCAGAGGCGGTCCGATCCATGCCGGACGAAAAAGATATGTGGCCGATGGCGGCGTGATTTAATCGGGAGGCGGAATCCATGCTTTTTCGGGAATTGAATCATGCGAAGTGCAAAACCTATCTGGCCCTCTCCGAAGACAGGCATGTCGCCGCGCTGATCGACCCGTTGCGCGACAAGATTGAGCGCTACATCGCGTTGCTCGCGTTCTTCGGCGCGAGGCTCGAATTGATCATCGACACGCACACCCACGCCGACCATCGTAGCGGCGCGAGCGAATTAGGCGAACTGACAGGCGCGCCGGTTGTGATGCATCGGCGGGCGCCGGCGCCGCATGTGAAGGTCCACGTCGAGGATGGCCAGTCTCTGAAGATCGGTGACGGCGCATTGCGGGTGCTCCATACGCCCGGGCATACTCCCGACTCGATCAGCCTTTACACGGGAGATCGCGTCTTCACTGGCGACGTGCTGTTGATTCACGGCACTGGGCGCTGCGATTTTGCCGGTGGCGACGCCGGCATCGGTTACGATTCGATCACGCGCAAGCTGTTCGCGCTGCCGGACGATACGCTGGTGTTCCCGGCGCATGACTACCGCGGCCATACGCAATCGACCATCGGCGAGGAAAAGAGTTCCAATCCGCGGGTGGCCGGCCGCACACGCGATCAATACGTCGACCTAATGAACAATCTGGGGCTGCCGCTGCCCGAGGGTATTCAGGAGGCGCTGCAGCCCAATCAGACCGAAATTGACGCGGCGAGCTTGCATTTCCCCACGTTGTCGCAGCTCAACCAGGTGAGCCAACTCGACGCTGGTGAGGTCAAATCGCGGCTCGAGACGTCGAATCCGCCGTTGGTGCTCGACGTGCGCGAGGCCGAAGAGTTCGTCGGCGAACTCGGCCATATTCGCGGCGCGAAGCTGCTGCCGCTCAAGCAGCTATCGGATCGAGTGGGCGAAATCGAGCAGTACAAAAATAGGGATGTCGTGGTGGTGTGCCGGGTCGGCGTGCGTAGCACTACGGCGGCGGCGATTCTGACCGGGCTCGGCTTCGAGCACGTATGCAATTTGAAGGGCGGGATGCTGGATTGGAACGACACGCATATGCCGGTCGAACGCTGAGGACGGCGGGGCGTCGTTGCCCCGGCGCAATCCCCGCCCGGCATGGCGGCGTGCGAAATGGCTGACGCGAGGAGAGAACATGGAAATCCCACTTAAGGTCGCGGAGCTTGATCATGTGGTGCTGCGCTGCCGCAACCAGGCGCGCATGCTCGATTTTTATACGCGTGTGCTGGGCCTCAATGAGGAGCGCCGGCTCGACCGTATCGGTCTGATTCAGCTTCGCGCCGGCGTAAGCATGCTCGACCTCGTGCCGGCGGTGGACCCGCGCGTTGAGAGCGGCCTCAACGTCGACCATTTCTGTCTCGGTATCGAAGCCGCGGATCTCGACGCGGTCATACGTTACCTGCGTGACAGCGGGGCGGACGTGATCGGTGAGCCGGCCGAGCGCTATGGCGCGCGCGGCGTGGGGATGTCGGTTTACGCGCACGACCCCGAGGGCAATGTGGTCGAGCTCAAGCAGATGCCTGCGGCGGCGCGCCCTTGAGGCGCCTGGGACCGGAGATCGCGTGCCGGCTACCGCGACTGAACTATCGCGTTCCAGCGGACTTTCGTTGATGGTGCGTCGCGGCGTGGCGGCGCTCGTATTGGCCGCGCTGACGCTGGCCGGATGTACCACGACGCCGCGCGGGATCGCCGAGCAGTACCTCACCGATCTCCAGCAATTCAATTACGGCGCCTGCTACGAGCTGCTTTCCGATCAGGATCGCCACGATCGCACGCTCAAGGAATTCCTGGGCGAAATTCCGATGGCGCCCGACGTCAGCCCCGACTGGTTCAGGCCGGTGCTGCATGTCACTCATTTCGATCTGGGGCAGCAGCGCCGCACCGCCGACCGCGCCTGGGTGCCAGTGACTGTCACCACGGTCGACTTGCCGCTATGGGAACGCCAGTTCGACGCCGCGGCGGGGCGGGACGGTTCGGGCAGTGACACCGCCCAACGGTCGCTTGAAACCGGCACCTATCCGAAACGCACCGTCACCAGCCGGATGGTGCTGGTCAAGGAACATCATCACTGGCACATTTACGCGAATTTCGCCGCCCGCGGCCGTGCCCGAGACCTCCATCGCGAGGCCATCGTGCAGTACCACGAGCACGACTACGATAAGGCCATCGCCACCTACACCGGGTTATTGGCCGGGCTTGACCAGGATGACGCCACCGGCGTGATAGGGCTGAAGACTCAGTACGCGGCCGAGCTCAAGGCTATCGAAAACGTCAAGTCGCAGATGCCCGCAGGCGGCGCCTATGCCGCGGAACTCAAGCTGAGCGATGTTGCCATGAAAATGTCGGAACAGCGCGTGCCGGCGATTTTCGGCCGTATCGCCAACGACGGCCAAAAAGCGGTCGATGAAGTTCAGTTGACCGTCACCTGGTATGAGCGCAAAGGCAAGAACCTCCACGCGGCGTTTAGCGAAAAACACCCGGTGGTGGTCACGCCGTTCGAGTTCACGAGCTTCGCCGAGCCAGTGCTGCCGTTTGTTCCAGGCGAGAAGCGGGATTTTGGTTTCATCATCGAGGCGCCGGTCGCGGTCCAGCAGGACGCCGCACCGTACGTAACGGTGAGTTCGGTCGCATTCACACAATCACGCGCACCTTTGCCCAAGCTTGCCAATTCCAGCACCGGCGGCGAGGCACAGGCCGCGAAGCCGGGCGCGGTCCCGTTGCCAAATAGCGCCACCCCCAAAAAAGCCATACCCGCCAAGAGCGCCGCACCGGCGAGCGGCCCGGTGGGCAACGGGCCGGTGGCGAGTGCGAGCGGGGCGAATCCCCTGCCGGGTATGGCGGTGGCGAAGCCCCCTACAGCCGAGCATGGCCAGCCGTGAACAAGCGGCTCACGGTCGCCATTCCGACGTATAATCGCTCGCGCACGCTCGCCGCAACGCTGCTCAGCGTCGCGGCGCAAAAGATCCCATCCGGTGTCGCGATGGAATGCGTGGTGGTCGACAACAATTCCACCGACGACACCGCGGTGGTGGTCGAACGCGTGGCGCACGACGCACCGTTTGCGATACGCCGCGTGATGGAGCCGCGCCTGGGATCGAGCTTCGCGCGTAATCGCGCAGTCGACGAAGCGACCGGCCACTACATCCTGTTCATCGACGACGACGCGCTCGCGGAGCCTGATTGGGCCAACGCCATGCTTGCGGAAATCGAGCGGCGCAATCTCGACGCGGCCTGCGGCGCGGTGCTGCCGCGATGGAGTGCCATGCCGCCGCAGTGGCTGGGGCCGAGTCTCTACGTAAGGCTGGCGGTGCATGACGAGTCGAAGCTTGCCGGCGACGCGC
>JBOHWJ010000028.1:0-12193 GCA_050736495.1 Binataceae bacterium (SeqCode)
GTCGAGGTAGGCGACGACATAAAGCGCGAACAGAAAGGGAAGAAGACGGCGCCGGGCCTTCGCCAGCGCCGCCTCTTCGGACGAAATCGCTTCGCCCGCGCCGATCACTGCGCGAATGGACCTTTCATCATGCCGCGCATCGCGCTTCAGCCGCGCGTGCCGTCCAGAACCGCGCGCGCATCCTGCTCGACCACCGTGTCCTTGAAAAAATCCGGGTTGTTGCCCGCCCATAGCCGCACCGGGTTGGTGAAGACGAAGTCGCGAAAATCGTCGACCGTGATGAGCTGATCGTCGACCAGTTCATAGGCCTCGTGCAGGACGCGGGTCATGTCGGGCACGTCGAAATGGCCGATGTCGGAACCGAAGACGGCGCCCAGACGTGCGCCGAACGGATTACCGGGCTTGAACGCCCACGCGTTGGCAGGGTCGTCAGATTCGCAGCCGAAATAGAAACGTGGCACGAACAAATCGCGGATATCTTCAGGCCGTCCGATCTTGCACACCTCGAAGTCGTCGAGCGATATCGACGGGTCCGCGTCCTTTGGCGAGAGCGCCTCGGAGCCGGGTTTCCATTCGTCGAGCTTCGCCGCCAGCGCTTCACCGCCGTAGCGCTGGAACAGATGCGCCAGCAGTTCGCGATTGAGATTGGCGGGATCGATATCTTCGAGGGCTTTCAAGTTGCGTTTCTTCCAGTGGCCGATGAGGTCGCTGTACAGCATGCACGCCCAGCCCGATCCGCCTTCGAGAAAGGCGAAGTTGAGCTTCGGAAAACGCCGTGTAACACCGCCAAGGAACAGCGCCTTGCATACCGCTTCGCCCGCGACGCCGAAATGGCCGATGTGGTTGTAAACCGCGTTGGAGGGCGAGACGCGCGTGCCCACGCCCTTGGAGACCGTATGAAATGTCGGCGAGACGCCTAGCTCGACGCATTTGGCCCACACCGGATCGTAATCGTATTCGCTGTCGAGCCCGAGCATGTCGAACCAGATGTTGGACGGACGCGGATCGTTCGACTGGACCGGCCGGCGAATCAGACTCGACATCATCACGACCTTGAGTCCGAGCGTCTTGACCGCGTATTCGAGCTCGGTGACCGCCTCGTCAGGCGCGTGCATCGGAATGACGGCGGCGGGAGTCATGCGCTTTCGGTATTCGCGAAAAAGCTCGGCCGAATAGGTGTTGAAGGCGCGGCACGCCGCCTGGCGCAATCCCGCCTCCGCGATGAACGGTACACGCAGGCCCGCCGAAGGATAGAGCACAACGTAATCGAAGCCCATCTCATCGAGCCGCTGGTACATCAGTTGCGGCAGCATTGCGGTTGCCCGGTCACGCGTATTCCTGGTCGGCTGACCCCACCACACCGGCTGATCGAGCCGCCGTTTGCGTCGTTCCGCGAGGGGAATCGTCAGATGCCAATTCTCGGTCGGCCGGGATTTGAAGCCCTCGACCGCCTTGGAACCTCCGACCTGTTTCAGGTAGTCGATTAACTGCGGTCCGAATTCGACCCAATGACCGTCCGAGTCGATCACCGGATGATTCAGGCGCACGCGCAAAGCAACCGCATCCAAACCATTCGACATGACTCACCCTCCGTTGCCGAGCCGCATAGCGAGGTGAGAAAGCGCCTCGGCCTGCTGTTAGCGCCCTGGCCGCCCGGCTGTCCAGAGCAATGCGCTATGCCATGCCATTGCCGAGTGTGCGGTGCCCGCCCCGGCGCCGCAGTGCGAAACTATTCAGACGTCGAAGAAAACCGTCTCGTTAGCACCCTGCAACACGATGTCGAAACGGAAGAGCGGCTCGGGCGCGGCCGCCATCTTGTGCGCGACGAGTGTCGCCCGCCGGCTCGTATCGCGTATGGCGCTCAGCACCGGATCGTTCGCGCTGAGCGGTTCGTCGGGAAAATAGATGCGCGTCACCAGTCGTTTCAGCAGGCCGCGAGTGAAAATCGAAACGTTTATATGTGGCGCCTGCCGAGCGTTGCCGTTTCCCGGCACCGGTCCCGGCTTGATCGTGCGGAAGCGAAAACGCCCGTGCTCGTCGGTCCCGATACGGCCGTAGCCGTGGAAATTGGGGTCAAGCTTTTTCTCCTGGCGATCCTCCGGATGGTCGTAGCGGCCGGCCGTGTTGGCCTGCCAAATCTCGATCAGGGCGTCGCTAACCGGCGCGTTATCGCCGTCGAGTACGCGCCCCTCGATTGTGATGCGAACGCCCGCGGCGCCGGCGGCGGTGAGGTCGTTCATCTCCTCGCGCAGCAGTGCCCGGTGAAAGAAAGGTCCGATGGTCTGCGATGGCGTTGGTGGCAGGCTCATGCTCAAGCCTCCATCGGCGTGGCATCGCGCCCGCGCAACACGATGTCAAACCGATAGCCGAGCGCCTGCTCCGGCACCGTGCTCTCGATATCGAAGGCGCAGACCAGGCGCTGGCGTGCGGCGGCGTCTGGAACGCTGTTGAAAATCGGGTCGAGTGCGAGCAGTGGATCGCCCGGGAAATACATCTGCGTAATCAGCCGCGTGGCGAAGGCCGGCCCGAAAAGGCTGTAGTGGATATGCTGCGGCCGCCACGAATTATAATGATTGCGCCATGGATAAGCGCCCGGCTTGACCGACATGAAACGGTAGACGCCGCCCTCGTCCGTCATCACGCGGCCCAGCCCGGCGAAGTGCGGATCGAGCGGCGCATCATGTTGGTCGACGTTGTGCGCGTAGCGCCCGGACGCGTTGGCCTGCCACAGCTCGACCAGTGTATTCGGAACGGGGCGACCGTCCTCGTCGAGCACACGCCCGGTGACGATGATTCGTTCACCCTGGGCGGAACCGCCGTTGGCGTGGCTCATATCGGCGTCGCCAGGTGCGATCAACTCGCGGCCCTGATGCGGTCCGGTTATCTCAGAAAGCGTATGCTCGAGTTTCACCAGTTCATTGATAGGTGCGCGCTTTTGCGTGCTTGCATAGGCCGTGTGGGCGTACGGCGGATGATCGCCGCGTGCCGCGCGCCGATAGCCTGTAGGCGTTCTCATCGTGGGCCCTCCTTCGCCGTTGGTGGGAACGAGATCAGGTTCAATGGTTTCATCCGCTCACGTCAATTGTACATTTGTGCGCGGTTTTCCGCCGCACGCAATGGCGCCGCCGCGCATACACCGTTGTCGCCGCCCATCCGGCGGAGCAGACTGTACGCGGTTCGATACCGCCAAAATCGCCACTCTACGTGTACAGCGTATGAGAGTTGGGGGCGGGTGGCTGGCGCGCCACGAGCATCTATGCCCTTACCAGGCGAGGGCGTCAGCCATGCGGCGTTTGTGCCACTTGGGATCGCCCAAATAGTGGAAGAGCGTGCGCGAGAGCTGGGTGTGCGGCGTGAGACCGTACTCATGTGCCGAGCCGATACCCGCGTGAACTTCGTGGGCGGCGTTACACGCCTCCATGTAAGCTTCGGCCGTCACAGCCTTGGCCAGGTGAACGCTCGCTGTCGCGGGTCGCCCGGAGTCGAGCTTCCATAGCGCCTCGTAAGTCGTCCAGCGCGCGGCGTCGAGATGATTGACGATTCGAATGATGTGGTCCTGTACGCGCTGGAAACGGCCGATTGGCACGCCAAACTGCATGCGCGTCTGACTATACTCGACGGACATTTCGAAAACCGCCTGGCATCCACCGACCTGGTAGGCGCACAGCACCGGCAGCGCCCGTTCCATCGCAAGTGTCAGCGCGGCCCAGCCGTGGTTCTCGCGCCCGCCGAGCAGTGCGCCCGACGGCACTTCAACGTTGTCGAAATTGACTTCCGCCTGCCAACCCATGAAGCCGGGCAGAATGCGCGCGGACACGCCCTTCGCCTGCTTGTCGACGACGATGAGGCTGATGGCGTCCGGCGCGGCATCGGTGCGAACGGCGACGATGAGATCTGTCGCCGCGATCGCGTCACTGACGAAGAGTTTGGTGCCGCTGAGGCGGTAACGTTCGCCGCTACGTTCGGGTTCGAGCGCCACGCCCTGCGCTCCCCATGAACGCGCCGGCTCGGTGATGGCGACAGTGAAGACGCGGCGCCCGCTCGCAATCTCGGGCAAAATGCGGCGGCGTTGCTCGTCCGTCCCGGCCGCCAGCAGGGTCAGGACGCTCAGCACTCCGGAACTGAAAAAAGGCCCGGGCAGCGGACCACGGCCAAATTCTTCGTAAAGCACTGCGGCGTCGGTGAGGGAGGCGCCGGCGCCGCCACACTCCTCGGGAATCAGCAAGCCGAGCCAGCCGAGTCCGGCAATCGTGCTCCAGGTATCCGGCTGGCAGCCGGTGTCCGAGCTTTGCAGCGCCACGATGGTTCCTTTCGGAACCTTCCGCTCCATGAAACTGCGGACGCTCCGTTTGAGCATCTGCTGGTTTTCGTTGAATGCGAGATCCATGACTGGGTTACCTTGCCGGACTGAGTAATGGCAAGCCGCGGCGGAATATATCCATTCAGAAGCAGGGCGAGTCTTAAATCGAAACTTCCCGCTTAGCGCCGCTCTCCATCAGACAACCTTTCCAGCGGCTTCGCGCGCGGTGCGGCCGATGCCAATACGGCGCGCCATACTTACTTTCTGGATGTCGGCGGTGCCGCCCGGATGCATCGCGACAATACCATCGCGCTGCTGCTTTTCCAGGAACCCATCGTTGGAGCCCCAGGCCGGGTCGGCGATCAGTGCCGCCGGACCCACCGCCTCAAGGATAGCGCCGGTCATCCATAGCCCGGCGAGCTTGCGGTAAAGCGAGAGCTGCGGCCCTTCGTACGACTTCGGCTGGCCCGCATAGGTGAGCCAGAAATTGCGCAGGCCGAACAGCCGCGAGACTTCGCCCTTGATATAGATGTTGGCGAGGAGGTCGCGCACGTCCTGATCTTCAGTCAACCGTTTGCCGTCGCGCCGTGCTTCTCGGCAATAGTTCAGCAGCCGCTCCCACAGCCGGTTGCGTCCGATGCGTCCACCGCCGCCGTGCTCCAGTTCGAGATGAGTCGAGGCCACGCGCCAGCCGTTATTCTCGCCGCCGACCAGACAGAAGGCGGGTACGCGCACGTCCTCGAAGAAGATGGTGTTCTTGTGCCCCATCTCCCCACCGCCCTCGCCATTACTCAACAAATCCATCGGCTGGACCGTGATGCCGGGCAGGTCGGCGTCGACCATAAACCAGCTCAGGTTCTTATGGCGCTCGCCGTTGGGATCGGTGACGGCTATCGTCCACATCCGGTCGGCGCCGTTATCACTGCCGATGAAAATTTTCTGGCCGTTGAGGACGTAGGTGTCGCCGTCACGCACCGCGCGCATCTTCACACCCGCGAGATCTGAACCCGCGGACGGCTCCGAGAGCAACTGCCACGTGCGCACCTCGCCGCGATAGATGGGCGGCAGGAAGGCCGTTTTCTGCTCATCGGTGCCCCACACCTGGATACTTGGCGCGCCGAGTGTGCCACCCGTGTTGTAGAAGGGCGGCAGCGAAAGGTCGAGCCGGTCGGCTTCTTCCTCGAGGATGATGGCATGATCGAGGTCGAGGCCGCCGCCGCCGAACTGCTCGGGCACGCCATCGGGAAGAGCCAGCCCTTGGTTCCGAGCTTGCGTCCCAACTCGCGGCGCATCTGGTAGGTCACCCAGGACTCCTCCGGCGATGACGTCGGACGGGTTATTCCGGGCGGTACGTGGGTCTCGAACCAGGCGCGCACTTCCGTGCGAAAACGCCGCTGTTCCTCACTATAGTTTACTTCGAAGTCCATGTCCTACCTTCCGATCCGGACCATTCCTGAGCCCGCTCTCCCATTTAACCGGGGTTACGGAAGACGCCCCAGAAAGCCTTGCAGCACCGGCGCCCATTTCGCCCAATCGATGTCACTGGCGAGATGGCCTATCTCACTATCGATCTCATAGTAAGTCGCGTCCACGCCGGCCGCTTTCAGATGTTGCATCACGCGAGGCGCGATGCTCGGCGGAAACAGTTTGTCGGTGCGCGACAGCACATAGAGCAGCTTCGCCCGGATCTTGGCAAAGTCCTTTTGCGCGTCGAAGTGCGCGCGCGCCCTGGCCAACGCGATCATCGAATTGGCGTCGAAGACTCTGGCCCAATTCTCGGCCTGCCGGCGGATTTCCGCCTCGCGCGCCTCGGCATCGAGGAACCGCGCCGCGAGATCGGCCTCGACGCCGTAACGCTTCAGCGTGGCGATGCGCAGTTCGGTCATGTAGTCCCGCATCGCGCCGGTTCCATAATAGCGGCCGCCGTTAAAGCCGGGCACTTTGTCGAATTGCGCGCGCAGATCGTCGACGGTCTGCTCGCCGTTGATGACCTTCGGCGACGTCACCACGGCGGCGACGCCGTCCATGTCCCGCGGATAGGTCACCGCCCATGCGAACGCCTGGTAACCGCCGTATGAGGGTCCGGCCACCGCGGCCAGATGCTTGACGCCGAGCGCGTCCAGCATGGCATGCTGCGCGCGCACCATATCGAACACGGTATAGGCCGGGAAGTCGGGGCCGTAGGGTTTGCCGGTTTTCGGATTGATGCTGGCGGGTCCGGTCGAACCGTACGACGAGCCCAGCATGTTCGAGCAAACGACAAAATACCTATCGGTGTCGATCGTCTTACCCGGACCGATCAGTCCGTTCCACCATCCGGGTTCGCCGTCGGCACTGCGGCCGGCGGCGTGCTGACTCGAAGTGTAGCCATGCGTGATCAGGATGGCGTTGCCGCCGCCGCGGGCGAGGCTGCCGTAGGTCTCATAGACCAGTCTCAGTTCAGGCAGCGTCTCGCCGCTTTGTAGCCGAAAGTTCGCGGTCGCGAAACTGCTGATCGCGACCATGCCGAGGTCGTTCCCTTTGGCCAACGCGCTGTGGTCTGCCATGATACCGGTCGTTTCTCTTTCGCCTCGTTGGATAGGCGGAGTATACGCCACGACGAACCGGATTCCGCAAGTTCCATCGGAGGTACGGAAACATGGATGGAGCCGACGACCTTCATATCAAGAGCCTGACGATTCGACCTCATCTCTCTCGCCGCGCCTTCATCGTCGGAAGTCTCGCGACCGGTTTCGCGCTGGCGGTGTTGCCGGTTTCAGCGCAGACGATTACCACCGACAGCAACGGCCTGACGGCCGGCGAGGTCAAGATTCCGGTCGCGGACGGCGGGATTCCCGGTTACCGTGCGATGCCGGCCACGGGCGGTGCATTCGCGACGATACTGGTGATACAGGAGATCTTCGGCGTCCACGAGTACATCAAGGATATCTGTCGCCGCCTCGCTAAGCTCGGCTACTTCGCAGTCGCGCCAGCGCTCTATGCGCGCGAAGGCGATGTCAGCGGCATGAGTAATGTCCAGGAGATCATGAACGTCGTCGCCAAGGTGCCCGACAAACAGGTGGCCTCCGACCTCGACGACACTGTGGCGTGGGCCAAGCACACCGGCAAGGCTGACACGGCGAAACTCGGTGTCGTGGGCTTTTGTTGGGGCGGGCGGCAGGTCTGGCTCTATGCGGCCCATAACCCACGGCTCAAAGCGGCGGTGGCGTGGTACGGACCGTTGGGACGGCCGAAAACACCGATGACTCCGCACGACCCCCTCGACCTCGCGCCGCAAATCGACGTGCCGGTGCTCGGTCTTTATGGCGGTGCCGACGCCGGTATTCCGCTCGCTGAGATCGAGAAGATGCGCGCAAAGCTAAAGGCGGCGGACAAGCCGTCGGAAATCATCATCTATCCCGACACGCCGCACGGCTTTAACGCCGATTATCGTTCGAGCTATCGCCCGAAGCAGGCCAAGGACGCCTGGAAGCGGATGCTGGCATGGTTCAAGGAACACGGCGTGGCTTGACGCCGCCGGTTCCGCGCGCCAACCGGCGGCGGGCATAACAGTCGCTGGTGCAGCCGAGATGGTGCAGTCCGATGACTGCACTGATGCTGACGGCTATATCAACAATATCGGAAAACTGAAGGTTTTAGTCTTTTCGCGCACCGTTTCGCGATGGCATCGGGCTTGCTGCCCTTCAAGCGCGATGAAGACTAATCTGCGAGAAGGCCGCAGCCATACCAGCTATATCACCGGACGGCGCAGAGCGCGGCCGCGCCTAAAATGATGGCCCTCCTGATTGTCGCGATAATTATTTTCGCGCTGGTGCAACGACGCCGGTATCGGCACCAGTATCGCCTGAACAAGCGCGACAAATGGTCCCGCCGCTGGGAACGATGGCAAGCGGGCGAAGAGCAGACCGGTTACGCCGGCGATTGCAAAGCGGACAAGTGGACCCGTCAGTGGCAGGAATGGGATCGTTGGGCCCACGACGCCGGTCATCGCGCCGCCGACATCGAGAACAAAATCGCGAGCAAGCTCGAGCGGGCCGAGGCCAAGCTCAGACGCGAGGCCGAGAGGCTTCGCCGTCATGCCGGCGGCGCGCCCGGATCATCAGCGGCGGCCGGCTCGGCCAATACCGCTGAGACGGCGCGGCAGGCGCCGCCGGACGAGGCGCAGCAGGCGCGGGAAGCGCGGCTCAGGAGCGAAGCCCAGCGCAAGGCCTATGAACGTGCGCGCAGGCGTGCCGCGCAGGAGGCCGGATTTTACGTCCACCTGATGTGGTACGGGATCATCATCGGCGCCTGCCTGATCCTCAATCTTATCGTCAGCCCGTCGTTCGCATGGTGGATATTCCCGGCGCTCGGATGGGGTATCGGATTGGTCAGCCATTTCGGCGCCGTCTATGGATGGCGCTGGATTCACGAGCGCGTTTTCGAACCCGCCATCCAGCGCGAGGTGCAACGCGAGGTCACTATCGAAAAGGAAGTCCTGCGCGGCGAAAAGCAGGCGTCGCTCGACGAATTGACGGCCACCTTCGCGCACGAGATCCGAAATCCGATCGCGGCGGCGAAGAGTTTGGTTCAGCAAATGGGCGAAGACCCCACCTCGAACGAAAACGTGGAGTACGCCAAGGTCGCGCTCGATGAACTCGCGCGCGTCGAGCGCAGCGTCGCGCATCTGCTCAAGTACGCCAAGGAAGAGGACTACAGCTTCGACAACGTCAACATGGCCGCCGTGCTCGACAACGCGCTCGTACAGATGCGCGGCAAGCTCGAGGCGAGACAAATCAACGTATCGCGCAACTATATCGGCGGTCCGACCATCCGCGCCGACGCCGACAGATTGCGCCAGGTCTTCACCAACGTGATCGATAACGCGATCGACGCGATGGAGACGAACACCGGCGAGCGCCGTCTTGAACTCGCTATCAGGAGCCTTTACCCAGGTACCGCGACCGTCGTCATCCGCGACAACGGAGGCGGTATCGCCGCTGGCGAGCTCGCGAAGATCTTCAATCCCTTTTACACCACCAAGCAGAACGGCACCGGGCTCGGTATGGGTATCGCGAAGAAGGTGATGGACGCGCATCGCGGGCGTATCGAAATGCAAAGCAAAGTCGGAATCGGCACCGAATTCAGTCTTTCGATTCCACTCGCCGACGCCACACGCACGTGGGCCAAGTCCGAATTCAACGACGCGGCACCGGGGACTTCGCCACCGAATTCCGTTACACCGGATCAGTCTCGTGACCCGTCCGGGCTACGCGCAACCGGCGGCGACGGTAATGCGACGTCCGCGCTTCGCGCCAGCGGCGGAGAACGCCAATGAAGGGGCGACTGCTAATCGTCGACGACGAGCGCGGCATCCTGGTAGCGCTCAAAGGGCTCTTTGGCAAGGAGGGCTACGAGGTCGAGACCGCGGAGTCGGGCGAGGAGGCACTCGCCAAGGTCAAGGCCGGCCTTTTCCACGTCATCATCACGGATTTGAGCATGAGAGGGATGAGCGGGATCGAACTGCTGCGCGCGGTGCGGCAATTCGACCCCGCCTGTGCGGTCCTTGTGATCACGGCCTACGGCACTCAGCGAATCGCGGTCGAGGCGATGAAGGCCGGCGCCGAAGACTATCTGCCGAAGCCCTTCGACAACGACGAGCTGCGCATCAAGGTCCGCAACGTGATGGAGAAGCAGCTTCTCCGCCGCGCCTATAACCAGCTCGTCGAGCAGGTGAACCTCGAAAACGGACGTTTTGCCGAAATGATCGGGCAGTCGCGCGCGATGCTGCGGGTGTTCGAGACTATCGACAAGGTTGCGCCGACCGACGTCACCGTGCTCATCAGCGGCGAATCGGGCACCGGCAAGGAACTGGTGGCGCGCGCGATCCACGGCCGCAGTCCGCGCGCCAACGGCCCCTTCGTCGCGGTCAATTGCGCGTCATTTTCGCGCGAACTCGCCGAGAGCGAGCTGTTTGGCCACGAACGCGGCGCTTTCACCGGCGCGGTCGCCCGGCGCGAAGGCAAGTTCGAGGCAGCGGACGGCGGCACGCTCTTTCTCGACGAAATCGGCGACATGAACCTGGAGACACAGGCCAAACTGCTGCGCATAATTCAGGAAAAGCGCTTCGAGCGCGTCGGCGGTAACCAGTCGCTCGCGGTCGACGTGCGGATAATCACGGCGACCAACCAAGGCCTCGAAAAGATGGTCGCCGAGGGACATTTCCGCGAGGACCTTTACTACCGTATCAAAGTAGTCGAGGTACGCGTGCCACCGCTGCGCGAACGGCGCGAAGACATTCCGCCGCTCGTCATGCTGTTCCTCGGCGAGGCGTGCAATCGGTTCGGTACTCCCGCGAAAACGCTTTCACCCGAGGCGATGAGAGCGTGCCTGGAGAATCCGTGGCGCGGCAACGTGCGATCGCTCAAGGCCGCGATCGAGCAGGCCGTAATCCTGTCCTCCGGCGCCGAGATCACCGCGGCGGAATTACTCGGCCTCGCCGATAGGGAGCCGCCAACGGCATCCGCTCAAGATGCGGCGCGGAATAATCCGATCCAGCCGGCGGGCGCGGCCGCGAACATAGCTGTGGTGAATACCGATCTCAAGTTCCGTGAAGCGAAAGAGAAGTTCGTCGGCATCTGGGAGCGCGATTTTTTCATCAGCGCGCTCAGCGCGACCGGCGGCAATATCTCGCGCGCGGCGGAGCGGGTCGGGATTTATCGGCAAAGCTTCCAGCAGAAGATGCGCGAACTCGGAATCAACGTCCAGGAACTCGGGCTCAAATCCGAAGACGAATAACGATCGCCACGGAGAACTGTCATGGACGAAACCGATTCTCATCTCGCTCACGACAATAGCGGCGCGCTCAAGATTCATCCGCCCATACTCGCCGGCCTGCTGCTGTTGGCCGGATTCCTGCTGCATCTGCTCGGCGCCCATCACCGTCGGATGGTATATCCACACCAACTGATCGGTACGATTTTGATCGCCGCCGCCGTGGGCTTGTCGTTCTACTCGGCCGCGATGTTCCGCGTACGCAAAACAACCAAGAATCCGTACGGGGAGCCGAGCACCTTCGTGGCGGCGGCACCCTATAGGTTCACGCGCAACCCGATGTACCTCGGGCTCGCGATTATATTGTTGGGCTTCGCGGTTTTCTTCGGATCTCCGGTGATGCTGCTCGCGCCGATCTTATTCTTCATCGTGATCGATCGGATGGTTATTCCCCAGGAGGAGGAAACCATGGAGCGGCTATTTGGCCAGCAGTACGCCGATTACAAAAAACGCGTGCGACGCTGGCTCTGACAATTCACATCAAGCGGCGCAGTAAGCGGCGCGCCGAAAAGGAGAATCATGATGTTCGTTTCAAGGCTATGCAGTCTAATCGGCGGCAAGTTCACCCGTTGGCTCAAGTCCCGCGAAGCGCGGGATCCCGAGGCGGTGTACGAAGCCGCGATCTCCGAGCGCGTGCGCCGCTACCAACAACTCAGGAATGCGGCGGCCGGCGTCATCTACATGAGAAGCAAGCTCGAGCGCGAACTGAGCCAGAAATCCGCCGAACTCACCGAGGTCGCCGAACAGGCGGCGCAAGCGGCGGATATCAACGAAGACCAATGCGCGCTGATTTTGATCCGCCGCAAACACGAGCTCGAGGCCGATTCCGCGCGGCTCAAGGAAGAGCTGTCCCAGCTCACGGCTGAAGCCGACGACGCCAAGAAGAACCTGCTCGAATTCAAGGGCGAAATCGACAAGCTCAAGGTCGAGAAGGTCCGGATGCTGGCGCGGCTGCGCAATGCACAGGCGCGCGTGCGGATTCAGCGCGCGCTCGAGGAACTTTCCTATGACGAAGACGTGCGCGCGCTGCAGGAATTGCGCGAGTCGATCCAGCAGACGCTCGCACAGGCGGGCGTAAAT